>JAAYTH010000060.1 GCA_012523785.1 Bacillota bacterium
AAAGGTGCCACTATCTGCATCCCTGCTGTTGTGGGGATGTATCCCCACGGCGGCAAAAACTTGAGAATGTTTTTGGGCCAGATCCCGGGCCCGCCGGGAAGAAGAAAGGGTGCTGCCAATGGCCAAGACATATTCCACCCCCGCCCCTTTAGCCCGGGCCAAAACATCTTCCCGGTCAGCATCAAACTCCCGATCCTGGATATGACAGTGGCTATCTATAAGCATCTATAATCAACCCCTCGGCTAAGAAATTTTGGCTCCATTGGCAATATCCCTGTCTACCGTCAGAAGGGAAAGATTGCCCTCATCATCGCTGGCAGCCAAGATCATACCATCGGATACTATCCCCATCAACTTCGCCGGCTGCAGGTTGGCCACCATAACTAGTTTCTTCCCCACCAAATCCTCGGGTTTTTCCCACTGGGCAATCCCGGCCACCACCTGCCTCTTTTCCGTACCCAGGTCCACCTGGAATTTGAGCAACTTGTTAGATTTCTCCACCCTTTCCACCCCTATCACCTGGGCCACCCGTAGATCTAAACGGCCAAACTCCTCAATACTAATTCTTTCCTGGGCCATGGGAGCCTTTTTTGTCACTTTTTTCTCCCCCTCTCGCAGTGCCTCCTCCACATCAATTCGGGGAAAGATGGGTTCCCCCCGTTTTACCACAGTGCCCGCCTCCAAAATACCCCAAGTTTTCACCCTTTGCCAGGGAAGGGCCCGCACATCCCCACCTAAACCCAATTGCTTCCAGATTTTCTCCGGGGCCGTAGGTAGGTAGGGCACCAGCAGAAGGGCAATTATCCGCAGGGCTTCGGCTAAATTATACAGCACCGTCTGCAGCCGGGGGCGCATGCCCTCCTCCCGGGCCAAGATCCAGGGGGTCGTTTCATCAATATACTTGTTGGCCCGCCCCACTAACTTCCAAATGGCCGCCAAGGCTGTAGATATCTCCAGCCTATCCAGGGCCTCTTCTATTTCCTGGGCTACGGCTTGGGCAACTGCTGCCAAATCCTGGTCCAAATCCCCGGCAGCACTTGGCTCTGGTATTACACCACCGAAATACTTTTCAATCATGGTCAAGGTGCGATGAAGAAGGTTGCCCAAATCATTGGCCAGGTCAGCATTGATCCTCCGCACCAGGGCCTCCTCGGAATAGTGGCCATCGGCCCCAAAGGCAATCTCCCGCAACAGGTAATAGCGGATGGCATCCACACCATACTTATCCACCAGGATTAGGGGATCCACCACATTGCCCAGGGATTTGGACATCTTGCCACTCTCTAGGATCAGCCAGCCATGGCCAAAGACCTTCTTGGGCAGGGGTATCTCCAGGGCCATCAGCATCATGGGCCAGATTATGGTATGAAAACGGACGATCTCTTTCCCCACCAGGTGCAGGTCCGCCGGCCAATAGTGCCTATATTTTTCCTCATCCTCCGAACCGTATCCCAGGGCCGTTATATAATTGGAAAGGGCATCGTTCCAGACATAGATGACATGTTCCGGATCCATAGGGACCTGAATTCCCCAATCAAAGGTGGTACGGGAAACACATAGATCCTCCAGGCCACTTTGGACAAAGCTGATCATCTCATTGCGGCGGGAAGCCGGTTGGATAAAATCAGGGTTTTCCTCCACAAACTGAAGCCAGCGGTCGGCATATTTAGACATGCGGAAAAAATAACTCTCTTCCTTTACTAATTCCACCGGTCGGCCGCAGTCGTGGCAGATCTTGTCCTCCCCCACCTGCCGTTCGGTCCAAAAGGTCTCACAGGGAACACAGTACCAGCCTTCATATTCCGATTTGTAAATATCCCCCCGATCATAAAGTTCCTGAAATATTTTCTGCACACCCACGATATGGCGTTCTTCCGTAGTCCTGATAAAGTCGTCATTGGTGATATGAAGGGTTTCCCAAAGACTTTTAAAACCGGCCACTATCTTATCCACATATTCCCGGGGGCTGACCCCATTTTCCGCCGCCACCCGCTGGATCTTCTGGCCGTGTTCATCGGATCCGGTCAAGAACATGACATCATACCCCCTCTGCCGCTTATAGCGGGCGATGGCATCGGCCGCCACGGTGGTATAGGCATGGCCGATATGCAAATTATCGCTGGGGTAATAGATGGGGGTTGTCAAATAATACCTTGGTTTTCCCATGTTTTCAACTCCTTTTCGAGATGGGAGACATTTTTTCCATTCCGCTGAAAAATTTAAATAGCAAAAATCCCCTCCTCCCCGGAAAACACTTCCAAGGGGCGAGGGGATTGAACCCCGCGGTACCACCCTTTTTTACCCCGGCCTTGCGGCCGGAGCCTCCTCAGGTACAGGGCGACAATAGGCCCGATACCCTGGCAAGATAACGGTTGCCTCCCCCAGTTGTGTGGGGACCCGGCCCAGCGTACTGGAGCACACCCTAGGCGGCTCGTTCCACCTGCAGTTCAGGGGCCATCTTCAGCAGCTCAACAGGCACCGGCTTGCACCTTTTCCGGCTCTCTAGAGCCCGTTTCCCTGCTTACTCGCCCCCATCATCACCTTTAAAATTTCATGAACGGTAATTTATAACCAATATACTAAAAGCAGGAGGCAATGTCAAGGAAATTTGCCAAGCCAAAATAGCCCCTCTAGTAGCCCCCAATCTTTAGCCAACTGCCAGTTCATTACCCCCTGACTTCTTGGCCCTATACATCTGGTTGTCGGCCCTGGTGATAAGCCCATCAAAGGTATCACCGGGTTTTCTTGCCGCCACCCCCAGGCTGACGGTGATGGGTATTGAAATGCCCGTTCCAATCACAAACATATTGGCGGAAACACTCCGTTTAATCCGATGGGCAACTTCCACGGCCCTCTCCATAGGACATTTGAGGAAAACAATAAATTCCTCCCCACCATAACGCCCCACTATATCATCTCTCTTAACAGAGCCCAGGAGCCGTTTTCCCAAGATCATAAGCACCTTATCCCCAACAACATGGCCGAAGGTATCATTCACCTTCTTAAAATTATCCACATCCAACATGATGGCAGAAAAATCTTCGTTTTTAGCCCCACAGTCAATAAATGCCTCCTCGCCCATTTTAAGAGCATGGCGGCGATTAAATAAACCTGTCATACAGTCTTTTATGGCTATTTCCCGCAACTTGGCTACAGTGCTTTCCAACTCCCTGGTCCGCTCCAGCACCTTTTCATCCAGTTCTTCATTGAGGCTATCAATTTCCCCCAGCATTATTTCATTTTCCAGAAGAAGCCTTTCCAGCTCCGCCTTGGCATCGTTGAGTTTCTGTTCCATGGCCTTACACAAATTAATTTCCCCCAGGGCCTTCTCATGATGGAGGCAATTCCTCAGCACATTCAGGAACCTTCCCATTAGGGTGTTCACCTGCTCCAGGTCCTTCTCAAAAAAATTGCCCTCTTTATAGACCTTGAAAAAACCCTCGGGTTCTGCCAAAAAGAAAATACCAAAGACCCCCCGGGCCAAATCCCTCCCCTGGGCCAATTCACCAAAGGCAGCATCACCATAATTGACCCAGCAGGACTTCTTTTCCCGCAGCAGATGTATTACCCCAGCATCCCCAGCGATTATTTCCCCAGCAGCCCTTTGGCCGGGGTTAGCATATTTTCGTTTATACCTATCCTTCTCCAGCAGCCAGAGGGCAGCATAACTATACCCCAGGTGCTGAATTAAAGAACTGGAGAATTTTATAAATTCTTTCCTGGTATCCAAGGTTTCGCCCATATCTAAAGCGATTCCCAGTAATACGGAGATATTCTCTCCCTCTTCCACGGAAATTACACCTGCCCAACAGTTTTTTAAAACAACTAACTGACTCCACTGCGGGGTTTTAGGCTGTTAAAGCGCTAAATGGATTTGCCCTATTTCAATAATTCCGTCAATTCCCTCTCCACAGCCCGTGCCTTATAAACAACTACCCCAACATCTACTTACAGAGTGATGATTTTCCCAGCATAAAATATATTCTATACCCAGGGAGTGAATCCTTTTATTATAAAATATTCTTTTGAAATTAATCCTAGCAAAATCAGTTCCGGGGGGAAGGATTTTTTCGACACCCCAATTGGCGGAAAAACTCTTGACTTAATTTGGTAATTTTGGTACACTTTACTTGAAAAGATTGTCGAATAAACGTGGAAGGAGGAAAACAATGCTTAAATCAACGGGTATCGTCCGCAAGGTTGACGAATTGGGCCGAGTGGTTATCCCCATTGAGCTGCGGCGCAATCTGTCCATTGCCAAAAAGGATGCCCTGGAAATCTATGTGGATGCGGACAAAATCGTTCTTAAAAAGTACGAGCCTGCCTGTGTATTTTGTGGCAATGCCGATGGGGTCGTAACCTTTCGCGGTAAAAATGTCTGCCAAAGGTGCCTAGAGGACATGCGGGAACAAGCTGGTTAAACAAGACTAAAAAGTATGTGGACACCCATTTTACATCCGGGTGTCTATTTTTTTTCCTCCTTCAGCACCGCCCTGTACACCGTACGTTTGGGCAGGCCCTTTTCCCGGGCCGATAGCTTAATGGCCTCACTCTTCACCACCCCCAAGGCAACCAACTCGGCAACAAAATCCACGGCTTCCCCCACCCGGGCAGATGTTATTTCCCCCTTTTCTTCGGGGAGCCCGGCCAGAAGCAAGCAAAATTCACCCCGGGGATCATTTTTTTGAAAATAGGTGAGGTGGTGGCCGACGGGCCCCCGGCGAACCTCTTCATAGTATTTGGTCAGTTCCCGGGTTACAACTAGCCAGCGATCCCCAACCTTTTCCCACAAATCAGTGAGGGTTCTCACCAAGCGGTGGGGGGATTCATAAAAAACAACAGTCCTCCCTTCGGTGGCCAAGGAACGGAAATAATCCTCCCTTTCCCGGCCCCGGCGGGGGGGAAACCCGGCAAAGACAAAACTATCAGCCGGCAGGCCCGACACCACCAAAGCAGTGATAAGGGCCGTCGGGCCCGGTAAAACTTCCACCGGAATGCCCGCAGCAATGGCATCTTGCACCAGCTCTGTGCCGGGATCAGCAATACCCGGCATGCCCGCATCAGATACCAAGGCAATGTTTTCCCCCCTGGCCAAGCGCTGGAGTAATTCTTCCCCCCGGGCCCGGCGATTATGTTCATGATAGCTGATTTGGGGTGTTTTAATATCATAATGCCCCAGCAGTTTTTTTGTCCGGCGGGTGTCTTCAGCGGCTATAACATGGACCTCCCGCAGAACCCTTATAACCCGCAGGGTGATATCCTCCAGGTTGCCAATGGGGGTGGCACAAATATATAATGTTCCGGAAGCGGCGGCCATAGACATAATTACAGCCCTCCTCAGCTGGCCTAGGCCGTGGCAAAATAGGCCCATTAGTTATTCCATGGGGGCTTGTTCATTATAGTAGGCCAGCACTTCTGGGGAATAATTCCCTACCCCATCGTAGATGGCCAAGGGCGGTAGTATATTTAAATGGGGCCGGGCCCCCTTGACCCCCACCACCATTACCATGGTGGGTTTTCCCTTTAGGGTGGGATGAATAAAACGGAGGGTTTTGGGCTCCAGCCCCTCGCTCCGCATAATGGTCATAAGATCAACCAGGCGCCCGGGACGATGGATTAGGGCCATCCGCCCCCGGTTCCGCAGCATTTGGGCCCCGGTCCCAAGCACATCGGCCAGGGTACACAAAATTTCGTGACGGGCAATGGCCACCTCCATCTGGAGGCTTACCTTTCCCCCGGCCTCCAGATAGGGGGGGTTGCTGATGACCAGATCATAGCCCCCGGCCACCAGGGAGGGCGGGGGAAAACAAAGATCACCTTCAATTATGGTGATCAAATGGTTCAAGCCGTTTAGGGCCACACTCCGCCGGGCCATATCCACCAGCCGGGCTTGTATTTCTAGGCCGTGAATCAGGCCCGGCTCCCCGATCCCAGCCAAAAGCAAAGGAAGAACCCCATTGCCCGTTCCTAAATCCAAGACCCGGTCTCCCTTACGCAGGGGAGCAAAGTGGGCTAAAAGTACAGAATCAATCCCAAAGCGGAAGGTGTCGCTGCTTTGGATTATTTTCAGGCCACAGCGCTGCAAATCCTCCAGCTCCTCCCCCGGCCCCAGCCCTTCACTTGTCTTGTTCCCAATGTGCACAGCATACCTCCGCTACTCTACTATAATTTATCATCTTATAGGGATCAACTAGATTCGCCGCGGCTTTCACGAAAGGATGAGGGCGTCGTTTTCTACAAATTACCGCGATATTTTCTTGATAAACCTTCGGAACGACGGGGGCGTCGTTCCCTACAAATTGTCGCCATGATTTTCGGGTAAACCGTAGGGAACGGTGCCCTCACCGTTACGTGCCCGGCCCCCTGCCCCCTTCAACCTCTAACATCTAACCTCCAGGAGGAGGCGGCTTTAAACATCCATGTCCTTCGAAAGGACGGGGGCGTCGTTTTCTACAAATTACCGCGATATTTTCTTGATAAACCTTCGGAACGACGAGGGCGTCGTTCCCTACAAATTGTCGCCGCGGTTTTCGGGTAAACCTCCGCTGGCCCACCTATTCCCCCTCCGGGACAAACTCCTGGAAGGCATCGGTGACGGCATCAATAATACCCCGGCTGGTAAAGGTCGCTCCGGCGATGGTATCAACCTCAATTTCCTGCTCCGCCACCATCCGCTCCGGAATCCTCTCCAGGGCCACATCGGAAACACCAGCAGTATCATGGTGTTCCAAGATATCGACCCCAATGAGGCGGCCATCCTTGACCAGAACCTCGACCCGGGTCTTGCCCCCAAACCCCTCAGCCACGCCCTCATAGGAGCCATCAGGTATTTGCCCGATATTTAGGCTGGGCACAGCCCCTCCCAAAAATCTCCTTTCCAGTTCACCGGCCATCAATTTCAGCCCCCCGGACACGGACCGGGAAGAAATTGTCGCTCCGGTGATGGCATCCACATCCTGGCCGATGACCAGGGGATCCGTCACCTTCTTATTTTCAAACTGGGAGATAAACCACTCCTCAGTAATCTTGGCACCCAAGCCGGGGGTCTCGGTATGCTCCATAATCCGCAAACCCGTAATCTTACCCCCCATATCAACACCCATCATCATCCTCACATCCCCATTATAACCCCCCTGGGAAAAGAGGGCGATGACTCCCACCTGTTCCTGCCCCTTATAGCCCAAATAATAGGTGCTATCCTCCTCTGCTTCCCCCTCCTGCAATTGGAAACGATCGGCAGACGGCAGGAGAGCCTTCAGGTTTTCCTCCAAAACCCGGGCCTCATGTTCCTCAATAATAGGGCGGGTTTTGGCATAGGTTGCAGATAGGGCTGCACCGGTAATGGCACAGAGCAGCATCAGTATAAGACTTAGCCGGACTATTTCACGCACAGTATCTCCCCCCAAAGCAGCAAATTTATGGCTATATTTATGCAATTACTAGGCACTAATCAATATGAGTTCTTCTTCAGAGGCTAAAATCCTGCTTAAATCCTTAAAATAGCCTACCGTTCCCTTTTTATCTCCCCCAGGGGAAATTCCACCGGGGCCCCCCCTTCATGCAGACGAACCATGACACTTTCCTTAAGGGCATTTATCCCGACGACCTTCCCCCGGCCTTCAGAAGTCTTAACCCGGCTGCCCTCTTTAGGGAGCTTTGCCCGGGCCTCCTTATAGACCTCTGCTTCATATCTCAAGCAGCACATCAAGCGGCCGCACAGGCCGGAGATCTTGGCCGGGTTCAGGGACAGATTCTGCTCCTTCGCCATCCGAATTGACACCGGGGTGAAATCACCCAAAAAAGAACAGCAGCATAGGGTCCGACCACAGGGGCCAAGGCCCCCCAGCATTTTGGCCTCATCCCGGACACCGATCTGCCGCAATTCAATGCGGGTTTTAAATATGGCAGCCAGATCCCTAACTAATTCCCGGAAATCAACCCGCCCATCGGCGGTAAAATAAAAGATAATTTTACTGTTATCAAAATTATATTCCACATCAATCAACTTCATGGGCAGTTTATGGGCCGCGATTTTGTCCAGGCAGATCTCGAAGGCCTTTTCCTCCTTCTTGCGATTCTCCTCCACCTGTTTCTCATCGGCAGATGTGGCCAAGCGCAGTACCGGCTTTAGGGGACTTACAATTTCCTCCTCCTCAACCACCTTATTTCCTATCGCCACTTCCCCGTGCTCCATCCCCCTGGTAGTCTCCACAATGACCCTTTGCTCCGGTTCCAGGACGAAATCCCGGGGATCGAAGTAGTATATTTTACCCGCTGATCTAAATCTAATTCCCACAACTTCAGGCACATCAATTCACCTCCCCTATATGATAGGGACACCATGGGGTTTTATCCGGCCCATAAGGACATCCAGGGCCAGCCGGGTGTTTACATTTGTAGTCAGCAGTCCCATCGTCTCCTGAATAGCCAGCAAGGCCTCCAGCAATCCCCTGCGGGAATAGCACTGCACCATCTGCCGCAGGCGAGGTATTTCTTCCTGATGCAGCAGTAATTCCCCACTCCCGGTTTCCTTTAACACCAACAGATCCCGGAACCAAAAGAGGAGCTGTTGCAAAAGCAGGGGCAGATCCTCATTTTTTTCCCATTCTCCCCCCACCTGCCATTCCCCAGCCCTATTCCCACTGCAAATAGTGGCCGTCAAGGTCAATATTTCCCGTTGAACCGCCCCGGCCCGTCCACTTTCCACCAACTCCCGGGCCCTATCCCAAGAACCCCCCGCCAGGGCGGCCACCACCCCCGTCTTTTCCCGCCCCAACCCCATTTCCGCCTCCAGTTTGTCCTGGATAAGGGTCAAGGTGAGGGGATAAAAGGCCACCCTCTGACAGCGGGAAACTATAGTTGGCAGCAGTTTGGCCTCCTGGGAGGTCAAAAGTACAAACACAGCATAAGGTGGCGGCTCCTCCAAAATGCACAGCAGGCTATTGGCCGCCGGTATCGTCATTTTATGGGCCTCGGAGATGATATAGACCTTATAGCCCCCCTCCAGGGGCCGATAGTATATATCTTTACGAAGGGCCCTGATCTGATCGATCTTGATATTGTTCCCCTCCGGAAGCACCCGCCGGACATCAGGGTAATTATGGGCAAGAATACGGCGGCAGCTGCTGCAGGAACCACAGGGGCCCCGGGAATTTTCCAGACAGTTTAGAGACTGGGCCAAGATGGTGGCCGCCTCATTTTGACCAACCCCCTCGGGGCCCGTAAACAAATAGGCATGGGTTATTCTATCCCGGGCCAGACTTCTGGTCAAGCATTTTACCGCCAGTTCCTGTCCCAGGATATCCCGAAAAGCCATAATAGTACCCCCCTAGACCCGAACAAATTGCTCCACATCAATGACAAATACCGCCGCACCGCCGACGGAGACCTTTACCGGAAAGGGGATGTAGGATTCCGCCATTGCCCCCTGGGGTGCCAGGGGTGTAATGGTTTTCCCCCGGGGCCGGCAGGTTTCCCTAATAATGCCGATGACATCCTCGACCTGCTCATCCTCTATCCCCACCAATAAAGTCGTGTTCCCCGCCTGCAAAAAACCACCGGTACTGGCCAACTTGGTCACCCGGTAATCTTCCTGGACCAAGGCTTCCAATAAGGGCAGGGCATCCTGATCCTGGACAATTGTGAGCAACAGCTTCATCCCAAAAACCTCCCTCCAGGACGGGGGGATTTTGCCCGTCCCGCTTTTTCCCGCGGCCGTGGAGCACTCCCGGATAAAAATTCCGCCACATACTGCACAATCTGCCCATGTACCGCCATTATAGATTGCCGGGCCGATATCACCCTGATCCGCCGGGGGTTTTCCCGGGCCAGCTCCAGATAGCCTTCCCGCACCCGGGTATAAAAGGCATCCCCCTCCACCTCCAGCCGATCCCGGGGGGGCTCCCCCTGCTGTTCCAGACGTTCCAGTCTCAAGCCCGGTTCCAGATCCAGAAGGAGGGTGAGGTGGGGTTTTAGATCCCCCGTAGCCCGCCTGTTTATACCCTCGACAAAATCTCGGGGAAGCCCCCGCCCGTAGCCCTGGTAAGCAATACTGGAATCGACAAAACGATCACAGACCACAATACGACCCGCCAACAAGGCCGGCACGATTACCTCCGCCACCAGCTGGGCCCGGGAGGCAGAATACAAGAAGGCCTCTGCCAGGGGGACCAGCCCGGTATAGTCCCGGTTCAGGAGCAGTTCCCTAACCCCATCCCCCACCCGGGTTCCCCCAGGTTCCCGGGTAAAAAGGGGGTCATACCCCCGCTTCCGAAACCAATCCCGTAATAATTCCAGTTGAGTTGTCTTCCCGGCACCATCTAACCCTTCTATAGTTAAAAAGATCCCCTTCATTTTCCTTTTCTGCCCCTTCCACCCTAAAGACAGTAGCCCTCGGGGAAGTAAATCCACCCCCGCCCCGCAAAACAAATATATGTCCACAACCCTCAATATAGTCCGGGGAAATGTCCCCACCATCGCAGAGCAGCTATCCCACATCAATTATAACCCGAAAGGCCACCGATGTAAAACTTTACTTGGGCCCCGCGGCTACAGGAAAAAACTAGGGCCGGAGAAACCTCCCCCGCCCAAAGAGCCCATCATACAGCAATATGAATAATATTCCCAGGGTTCCCTTTGCAATATCTAGCCCTCAACCCCCTCCAACAGCAAGGATAATAAGGAAAGCATCCAAGAAACATGGCCAAATAAAAAAGCAGGACCGGGGGAAAACCCCCCTTGTCCCGCTCCTATCCCACAGTTTGTTATCTAATTTCCGTCGGCACAAACATATCTATAATCCCAATTACAACCGCCGCCAATAGGGCCCCTATCATCGTAACATTCAGGCCCGGTATAAAAAATTGAACAGCATAGATAACCACGGCAGAGACAATAAAACCAACAATACCATGGCCATAGGGGGAAATATTCCTCCCGGCCACCAACTCAATCACATAACCAATGGCAGCAATGGCAATGGCCGCCATCAGGGCAGTACCAAAGGTTATGCGGGAGAACCCAGGGACAATAAAACCTACCAACATCAATACCAGTGCCGAAACAACAAAACGGACTGCATGACTAATCATAGAAGTGTTACGGGCGGGTGCATCTGTATTTTGACCCCCCATTTCCCGATCCTCACCACCATCATGGACTGAATCAAAGCTTCCATCTGCCATATTTTTCACCTCCTGAAATTAGTCTGCACCGTTTATTGCAAAATATACATGGCTCCTAGTCAAGGTACGCCCCATTCCCACCGCATTTTTGCCCCAGATCCACCAGCATTCCGGTCAAAATATCCCCTTCACTGCTGATGATCTCCGGCAAATCCAATTTTTCCAGCAGGGATAGCAGGATAACCGTACCAGCAATAATTATGTCTGCCCGCTCCTGAGGTAAGCCCGTCACTTCCTTCCTGGCAGTCAGATCCATTCCCGCCAGGCGGTCTAGGATTCCCTTTAGGTGTTTATAGGGAAGTACCGTGCCTTGGACCAATTTTCCCGAATATTTCCCCAGCCCCAAGTATATGGCCGCCAGGGTTGTTACCGTACCACCCACCCCCACCCCCAAAAGGGGTTCCTCCCACTTACCCTCCCAAAAATCTCCCCCCACAACCCCGGCCAGAACCCCCTCCACCTGCTGCTGCAGGTGCCGCAATTGGGAGCTGCTGACGGGATCACTTTTAGAGGGAAGATGGGTTTCAGTAAGTCGGACTGCTCCCAGGGGGAGGCTGATGGAGGCCAGGATTTCCTGGCCCCCACCCTTGATCAATTCGGTACTCCCACCGCCGATGTCAATAACCAAGGTCGGACCTGCAGCTGCCAGGGGCAAGGCCGAAACCACACCCAAAAAACTCAACCTAGCCTCCACTTGGCCGGAAAAAACCTCCGGTTCCAGGCCTGTGGCTGTCCGCAGGGATTGTAAAAATTCCCCCCGGTTGCCCGCCCTCCGAACGGCACTGGTGGCCCCCATCCGGATCTTCTCTACCCCCACTTTCCGGCATCTCTTTAGGAATTTCCCCACCGCCGCCAGGGTTCGATCCTGGGCATCCCCCTGCAAAAACCCCGTCTCCTCCACCCCCTCCGCCAAACGGCTAGTGATCAGATCAGTTTCCACAGGAGTAATGCTCCCCTTCTCCACTTGGGCAATGAGCAGGCGGGTAGAATTGCTGCCGATATCAATGGCTGCCCAACGGGCCATCCCCCTCCCCCCTTCACATAATTATCCCAATAAAATAAGCATCCCCCAAAGGGAATGCTTATAGCCATCTTCGGTATACTAAGAAAATTTGGTACCCCGGCCGCCCCGCTTGGCATCGGCACTGCGGCGTATGTCTGTCTGCCTTTCATCGCTCTCCTTGAGGAACCTAGCCAGCTTGTCCTCAAAGGACATTCTCCGCGAATGCCTTGAGGAACGTGGGGGGTGAAAAGCGGGCCTTCTTCTTTCCCGGGGCCTATTGACCTGCCGGATCGAAAGGCCGATCTTTCCTTCTTTAATACTAATAACCTTGACCTTGATCTTGTCATTTTCCTTCAAGTGGTCTTTGACATCATGGACATAGGCATCGGCAACTTCAGAAATATGAACAAGACCTGTGGCTCCCCCCGGCAATGTGACAAAGGCACCGAAGTTCGCTATTCCCGTAACCGTCCCTTCAACAATATTCCCAACTTCCAAGGACATCCTCCAGTTGTTCCTCCCTTGTATTGTGAAATCCCCCGGACGCTCTTCCTCTAACTATAAGTATATAGACCTCCATGGCCCTTGTCAAGGAACAGTCAATGGGACCCGGCGGGGATTAAAATAATTTCGCCGGGTTTTACCAGGCCCAATTCATCCCGGGCCGCCTGTTCCACCCATTCATCCGTCTCCATATATTGCACCTTTCGGGTCAATTCACTGTTCTCATCCTCCATATCCGCAATCTGTTGTTCCAAGGCGGCCCTTTCCCAATACATCCCCCAAATTTGCCTGATATTGCCCCAACTAGTATACAATAAAATACCAATGAGAAGGCATACCCCCAACAGGATGGGGGACTTCCGGCTCCTATTTTTCCTCCCAGTGGTGACCTTCTTTTTAAAAGGGCGTCTTTTCCGGCCCTTGCTAGGAACGACAGACATGATAGATATACCCCCCGGCATCTGGTACGCCTTTAATGCTTCGACGTAGAAAAATGAAAATCCTCCCGGCGGGTCAATTATCTTTACTTTTTACCCAGTAAAAAGAGGAGTTTATGTTTCAGGAGCCGATAGATCAGCCTCATTCGCCGCCGCAGGCCCTGTCCCAAATGTCCGGCAGCCCCAAGGGCATGAT
>JAAYTH010000061.1 GCA_012523785.1 Bacillota bacterium
ATTTCATATTCATCCCGCATAATCCGCAGGGCCAAATCAACGGCAATCTGTTCATAACGGGAGATATCCGTTAACTTTTTAATGTTAGCCATTCCCTTATGCCTCCTCCTTTTCAATTGTTACTTCCCCCACGCCAGCATGGCTGGAAAGCTGATGGGCCAATTCCCTTAAAAACCATTCCACATCACTCACCAGTCCCAGGGCCTGGAAGCTGCCCCGGTCCGCCAGCTTCGTTACCACCGCCGGGTTTATATCCACACACACCGTACGTACCGTAGCCGGAAGGAGATTGCCCGTCGCAATGGAATGGAGCATGGTCCCCAGCATCAACACCAGTTCCACATCCTGCAGCCGCCGACGCATTTCTTCCTGAGCAACCAAGACATCAGTTACAACCTCCGGCAAGGGGCCATCATCCCGGATGGAACCCGCCAGCAGAAAATCCACATCATGGACAACACAGCTATACATAACTCCCCGGGTGAGAATACCCTTTTTGATGGCCGGCCTGATACCCCCGGCCAGGCGGATAGTATTGATAGCCCGTAAGTGGTGGGCATGGCCGCCGGGGGTCACTTCCCCGGTGGCCAAATCAATACCCAAGGATGTACCCCAGAGGGCCGCCTCAATATCATGGGTAGCCAGGGCATTGCCGGCAAAAAGGTAGTCGATGAACCCCCCTTCGATAATGCGGGAAAGGTACTTGCCCGCCCCGGTATGTATGATGGCCGGCCCCCCCACCAGCAGCACCTTTTTCCCTTTCCCCTTCAGGGTCTTCATTAGACCGGCAATCTGTTCGATCATCAGCCCCTTGGGCCTTTCACTGGAAACGGCACTATCCATAAAGCTGAAAAATTCCTTACGACGGGCACGTTGCCGGGGCAGGACCTTGACCCCCTCATGCCCCACCACGACCAATTCCCCGGCTTGGACCTGGGCCATGGGCACACAGCGAGCCTGTCCCTCATCCGGTGTGAAAACAATGCCACAATCCATCTCCATATTATCCACCTCAAGCCAGCGGCCGCCGTGATGGATAAAGGTCTCTAGGTTGGTGGTGGCATAAAAATTAGGAGGAAAGGCCCCATCCCCGGGTGCCGGTTCCAATAATACCGCTGCATCGGTTACAATGGTTGCCCCCAGGGCTTGGAGCATTTTAAGTATATTATTCAGCTCACCTTCTCTAGCCGCCCGCACCTCAATGAGGGCAAAACTAGGATCGGTTTTAGTACGCCCAATGGTAAACTTCTGGATATTAAAATCACCATTATAATCAATAATAGTATCTAATACCCGGGGTAGGATATGGGAATCAATAATATGCCCGCGCAACTCTATCCTTTGGGTGTACATGGCCCCCCCTTTAAAATAAGCAAGATAGTTCCACCATATTACCTATTCCACCGATTTTCATGGTAACACACCCCTAGAGGCTTGTCAATATTGCCAAACTTTTTTCTGGGCGGCCCTAGTCACCCATTACTATTCAGCAGTATTTGCAAAGCAAAAATTATAAGGTTTCTGTATATGCCGTAAACTCCCCTGATCGTCGTCCTTCCTGTCCAGAGTAAAGCAGAGGGAGCCCAGCGGGGAGCTTTGCCCGAAGGATCTTTGCCTTCCTCAAGCAGCAAGACCCTTCGCTTCCCTCAGGATGATACCACTGGCATGGCTGAATAGTAACTAGAAAAAGAGCCCCGCCCCCCCCCGTAGAGCTCCGGGGTCCCCAGCTAGCCAGAAAACTAAAAGCAGTATTTATGCTTCAGTGTTTTTTTGTGCTTCTGCTATAAACCATTGGTAGATAGCCCGGGCGGCCTTGTCCTCCATTCCCAGACTTTCGGGGTGCCATTGAACCGCCAGGATAGGCAACCCCTTCGCCCCCTCCAGGGCCTCGGCTATACCATCAACGGACCTTCCTGTAATGACAAGGCCTTCACCCGGTTCCTTGACAGCCTGGTGATGGATACTATTGACCCGGGTTTTGGGGCCCAATATGGAATAAGCCCTGCTTCCCTCTTCTATTATTACCGAGTGGCTTGCATACCCAAGGGGGGCCTTTTGTCTATGTCCAATAGCCCCAGTAACAAAAGATTCTATATCCTGGTACAGGTTGCCGCCCAAAACAACATTGAGCAACTGCATGCCACGACAAACACCCAGAATTGGTAATCCCCTATCCAAGGCCAGATTGATCAATTTAATTTCATACTCATCTCTTTCCGGCTCTAATGACCCCAGGTGAACATGGGGTTCTTCATTGTAATAGCACGGATCAATATCAGCACCCCCGGTTAAGAGTAACCCATCCAGCAGCTCCATCTGCCCCCTCACATTGGCCCCATCCGCCACCGGTGCCAGAACAATGGGAAGGCCGCCAACGGTTTCAATGGCCTGGACATACGGTCTAAGGCTACTGCCATCTGCACTGGCCGGCTGATAACTACTGCTTATACCGATAATCGGTTTCATGCAATATTCCTCCTTTTAATAATTGTAAAGGGAGCATTTCGCCTGCAAAGCAAAACTTGTTCAGCGATATGCCCCCATAGACTTGCTCCCAATTACTTAATTTACTGGCCTTTATGGCGTAAAGCTACCAGTCCATTTAAAAGCCCTAATCTGGTCCGAGGGATGCCAAAAGTAATCATAGGTTGCCTCCCAAACCTGCTTCCGCAGGGCAAATATCACCAAGAGGTTAATGATGACCACAATGGCCATAAAGAAATCAGCAATGCCCCAAATGTGCTCCAAACCACCGATGGCACCATAAACTAGGCCAATGATATATAGGTAGCGTATTGCAATACCGGCCTTGTTGCCAAATGCATAAACAATACCTGTTTCACAATAAAATTCGTTGGTCAAGGTAGTAGTATAAGCAAAAAAGATTATTGAAATGGTAACGATGGCATTCCCCAGCCCGCCCAAGCCGGTGGTAAAGGCCAGGGTTGTTAGTTCAGCCCCCTGTATCCCGGTGGGCAGAACACCGGTAAACAAAATAACAAGGGCTGTAGCAGAACAAACCACCATGGTATCAAGGAATACTTCGAAGACACCCCAGATTCCCTGCTGCACCGGATGGGTGGTAGTGGCTGTGGCGTGGGCTACCGGTGCTGAACCCATCCCACCCTCATTGGAAAAGATGCCCCTGGCAAAGCCCTGCCGCACAGCCATTAAGGCAGCAGAACCTGCAAAGCCACCGGCCGCTGCTGAGCCTGTAAAGGCTTCACGGAAAATTATACCAAACATTTCCGGTACCCGGCTAATATTCATACCAATAATTATTAAAGCCCCCAGGGAGTAAAGCACCGCCATGAAGGGGACAATTCTCTCAGCCACCTCACCAATACGTTTGACTCCACCTATGAGGACGATGCCAGCGGCAATAGCAATAATTACACCACCGGTGAGGGTGGAGATACCAAAGGTTGATTCCAATGTAAGGGCCATAGTGTTGGATTGTACAAAACCAAAGACGAAAAACATACAGGTAAAGAGAAGCGAAAAAATAAATGCTAACCCTTTCCACTGTTTCCCGAGACCATTCACAATATAATACATCCCGCCACCACGATAAATTCCAGTTTCCGGGTCCTTCTGGCGATATATTAAGCCCAATACAATTTCCGCATATTTATTGATCATGGAAAAGAAGGCCACTATCCACATCCAAAAAATAGCCCCGGGCCCACCGACACTTATGGCCACACCAACACCGGCTATATTACCCACACCGATAGTTGCCGATAAGGCGGTAGCCGCCGCCTGGAAGGGGGTAAGGTTACCTTCCCCTTCGGTTTCACGATCAAATATTTTCATCAAGGTGTTCTTAAGAATCCAACCCAATTTAGTAAACTGGAAGAAACGCAAACGCAAAGAAAACACTACAGATACAAAAATAATAACGATAATCAGGGGCCAACCCCAAAGAAAGTCACTCCACTCCAACATTAGATCTAACATTTCCCTTCCCTCCTTAATAATAATATTCCATCAACACCCGAGGATCTACTTCCCAACCTCCTTCCTTTTGTTACAATTCAACCCTTCCCACAAACCCGCCCCTAAAATGGATTACAAGATTGTAAAATGCTACTATCCTGCTGGTTTTATCGGGAAAAAGGGCTGTTGCCATAAAACTTCAAGGGGCTATTATTAATACTAGAGGTAAGACCAGTAATATATGCATAACATTGTGCTATTTCCCACCATTTGGATTTAGCCGCATCGCCCTCCTATTCTGAATTGGGTGTTCAATTATTAATTCGTTACCACCCCGGCAAAATCCTCCTGCCAAAGCAATCTTTTTAACAATTATTGGGTTTTGGTCCAAATGGTGTCTATAATAGAGTAAAACCCCCTAGGCCAACAAGGGGTTCCTTGTCAACCCAGGGGGCTATGGTTTAGAATGGAAGGGAAATAGTGAAGGGATGATATAAGTGGAAGATCGTTATAACACCGTGGCCCGGGAAATGATAGCCAAATGCAAGATCCGCCGTTCCCTATTTATCGGCCATGTGCGGGAGACATCGACGGAAAAAAAGGCCCGGGACTATATTGCCCAAATTAAAGAAGAGCACAAACAGGCCACCCATAACTGCTATGCCTACCGGATAGGCCTGGGCAAGGATGAGCTTTCTTATTTTGACGATGATGGTGAACCCGGCGGCACAGCGGGGAAACCCATCCTGGGGGCCATCCTCAGCCGGGACCTAACCAATGTTACCGTCATCGTCACCCGCTATTTCGGCGGTAGAAAACTGGGAATAAGGGGCCTCATCGAAGCCTATGGTGCCGCCGCCGGTGATGCCATGGATCATGCCGGCATTGTGGAGAAGCGAATCCGGGAGATTATGGATTTGACCTGCACCTACCCCCAGTTGGACCAGGTACAGCATCTAATACACCAATATCAAGGGAAAATTATAGGGGCTAATTATACCGATAAGGTGGAACTGACAATTGCTGTTCCCCGTTCCCGCCTAGCCCGGGTCCGCCGGCTTTTAGCTGAAATAGGGGTATGAGGATTGGTGGCTATATACCGGCCATTTATCCGGGTAAATGTAAAACTTCCGCAGTCCCGGAAAGGGCATCCAAATAAAGGAGCCGGTGGCGGAGGGTTTCCCCCTGACCCAGAATAATTTTTACAGTTTCCTGCACCTGCCAAGATGCCACCATGGGCGGGGTAGCTGCCGGGGTACCCAGGGCAACCTCCGTCCCCCGGGTAGGGCCTTCCCCAGCCCCGGGGTACAAAATTTTAAAGCCGGCATCCCCGGGGAAAATAGTAGTAACCTGCCCCTGGTAACCGGCAATGGCACCGTGTATCAGGGGAATACCCAACTCCCGGGCGGCATCCTGAAGGATAAACCGTGTGGGCACATTGTCCAAGGCATCCACCACTACTTGGGCCGGCTTCAATATTTCCCGGGCATTATCCTCAGTCAACCAGGTCGCATGGCCCTTTACAGTGACAGCCCCGTTTATCTCCGCCGCCCGCCGGCGGGCCGCCACAGCCTTGGCAGTCCCCAAATTGCCCAAAGTAGCCAAGTTTTGCCGGTTGAGGTTGCTATCTTCAAAGCTGTCCCCATCGACCACCACTAGCCTTCCCACCCCCATACGGGCCAGCAGCTCTATTATCCAGCCCCCCAAACCCCCGGCGCCGATTATGGCTACGCAAGATTGCAAAAGGTTTTTTTGGCCGGCCATGCCCACGGTCCCATAATTGCGCAGATAACGGGCTGGGAGAATGTCGTTGCCCAAGGCCGATAATTGCACCTCCCACAGGGTGCTTTTCCATTCCTGGGCCAGGGTCAGTTCCGCCGCCACCGGCAGAATTTTTAGCCTCCCTTTAGCCAAGGCAACTTCCCGGCTTTTATCTCGAATCCCTTCCACCAGACCCACTTCTCCCCACTCCCTTCTAAAGACCATTACCTACTATCCAGGGATAAATTGGGTACCGCGTTGAGATCAAGGGGTGCAAGACACCCGGCCTGGAGGCGGTAATAACCGGCGGCGGCGATCATGGCGGCATTGTCGGTACACAAGATGGGGGGCGGGAAAAGGATCTCCAAACCGGCCTCAGCCCCCCGGATTCGAAAGAGTTCCCGCAGAGCGGTATTGGCAGCCACCCCACCACAGACGGCCACCTGTTCTACTTCACATTTCACAGCAGCGGCCAGGGTCCGCTCCACCAGGACCTCCACCACCGCCGCCTGGAAACTGGCCGCCACATGGGCCACATTTATATCTTGGCCCCGCTGCCGGTGCTGATTGTGATAATTGAGAACCGCTGTTTTAACCCCACTAAAAGAAAAATCCGCCGGAGCATCCGGAAGGATGGCCCGGGGAAAATCTATAGCCCGGGGGTTGCCCTCCCGGGCAGCGGCATCTATTGCGGGCCCCCCCGGATACCCCAGGCCCAGGACCCGGGCCACCTTATCAAAGGCCTCCCCGGCGGCATCGTCCCGGGTCTGCCCCAAGAGGCAGTACTGCCCGTGTCCCAGCACATGGACCAGATCGGTGTGGCCACCGGAGACCACCAAAGAGACAAAGGGGGGTTTTAGGTGGGGGTGGGCCAGATAATTGGAATAGATATGCCCCTCCAGGTGGTTGACCCCCACCAGGGGCAGTCGGCGGGCAAAGGCCAAGGCCTTGGCAACGGCCAATCCCACCAACAGGGCCCCCACCAGGCCCGGTCCATAGGTCACAGCCATACCGGCCAGATCCTCCCAGGTTACCCCGGCTTGGTCCAGAGCTTCCTGAATAATGGGATTGATATTCTTTATATGATTACGGGAAGCCAGTTCCGGAACAACACCACCAAAGGGTTGGTGTAATTTGATCTGGCTAAAAATAATATTAGACCTGATCCGCCGCCCTCCGGCAACCACAGCCGCAGCCGTTTCATCACAGCTGGTTTCAATTCCTAAAATTAGTTGGGACATATGCTTCCTCCCCTATAAGACCCCATATCCTCATTCCACATGACGAGGGCATCCTCCTGGTTGTCAGAATAATAACCCCGCCGATAGCCAACACCTTTAAAACCCAACTTCTCATAGAGTTTTTGGGCGGCCCGGTTCGACTGCCTTACTTCCAAGGTTATGCACCGGGCTCCGGCCCCATAGGCCCGGGCCATGAGGCAGCGCATCAGTACCTCCCCCAGTCCCCGCCGGCGGTAGTCGGGATGAACGGCCAGATTGGTCACATGGGCCTCACCCAAGATGAGCCACATGCCGCCATAGGCCACCACCCGTTCATCCTTCAGGGCTACCAGGTACTGGGCCAATTTATTGTCTTCCAATTCAAAGCGGTAGCCCTCATAGGTCCAGGGGTTGGAAAAGCAGATTTTTTCCAGGGCCACTATTTCTGCCAAATGGCATTTCTCCATTTTCCGCAGGATAACCATGCAGCTAGTCCTCCTAAGATCAAGGGGGGCCTTCCCTGGCCCGCCTTTTTTCCAGATTGATCTCCGCCGCCGACTTCCGCACATAGAGGGGTTCTACCGTAATAGGATCCCCCAGGGGGTTTTCCGCCAGGGCCTCTAGACCCAAAAAAGCCACACTGGAGGCCCGGGGGAGGCGGGAGGCCGCCGGAACGATAAAGGCCCTTTCCCCCAACTGGGCAAGGAGCGCCTTTCCCAAAAGTTCAATCCCATCCCCCAGCAGAATCACCGGTTTCTCCCCGACTAGAAAAAAATCAGCCAGCTCTTCCGGAGGCAGGGCCATGTAATCCGTCTGCCGCCGGGGGCCATTTCTTTCCCCCCGGTAAAGGGCCGTATAAAGAAGCCCCTGCCTAGCATCCAGGAGGGGGCAAATAAGGGCCCCGGGAAAATAATAATTGTAGGCCAAGGCATCCAGGGTGGGAACAGTGCTAAGGGGTTTAGATAGTGCCTGGGCAAAACCTTTACCGGTGGCCAGGCCAATCCGCAGGCCGGTAAAGGAGCCGGGCCCGGCGGAAACAGCAAAGGCATCCACATCCTCCACCTGTACCCCTGCCCCCTTCAGCAGCCGGGCCAGCACCGGCAGCAGCTTTTGGGAATGGGTTTTTTGGGGAATGTTCAGGATCTCCTCCCCTAATAGTTCTTTCCCCTTCACCAGGGCCACACTGGCCGTAGCCGTAGCCGTATCAAGGCCCAAGATCAACATGGTGCTTCAACTCCTCCAAAAGGATCGTATAACGCTCCCCATAGGGGGTAAAAAGCAAGGATCGGTCCTCATCCCCCCCATCCTCCACCCGGCCCATATCTAGGCGCAGGTATTCCGGAGGCAGCAAGGCCCGGATCCGGTCCGCCCATTCGATGGCGGTAACCCCCCTCCCAAAAAAATATTCCTCATAACCCAATTCTTCCAATTCTTCCGGACCCGCCAACCTATAGGCATCCATATGATAAAGGGGTATCTCCCCCCTGTGCTCCTTAATGATGAGATAGGTGGGGCTGGTAATATAGCCCTTCAGGCCCAGGCCGGCGGCGATACCCTGAACCAAAACCGTCTTCCCGGCCCCCAGGCCCCCGATCAAGGCAATAATATCGCCGGGGGCCATCAGCCGGCCCAGCCGGGCCCCCAGTGCCCGGGTCGCAGCCGGTGATGTGGTAACCACCTTCATTTACCATCCCCCCCGCTGAAAATGATCCCAACCCCCGGGCGGGAGCCCTTCGATGCGGCCGTCCCGCCAGCGAAGGCTGACACCGGCCGACGCCGGTTTTACTTCCCCAATGACAGTGAGGGGTATTCCCTCTTCCCGGCCACATTGGAGTAGGACATCGACCTTCCGGGGATCAGCTGTGAATAGAAGTTCAAAATCCTCTCCCCCATAAAGGGCATAGGCCAAAGAATCATCCTCCAGGGCCCGGGCCACGGCCCGGGTAGACCGGGAGCGGGGGATTTCCTCCGGGTAGATTTCGGCCCCCACATGGCTGGCCTCCAGAATTTCCCCCAGGTCCTTGGCCAGGCCGTCGCTGACATCATTGACGGCCCGGAGGGCTCCAGTTGTCAGTAGGGTTCTGATCTCCCCCAGCCGGGGCCGGGGGTAAAAATGGGCCTCCACCGCCCGGCGGGAATCCTCTTCCGACAGTTCCGGCATTTTTCCAAACCGTAGGAAATTTAAACCAGCCGTGGATTTCCCCAAGTCACCGGTAACGGCAATCACATCCCCCACCTGGGCTGTATTTCGCAGGAGGAGATTTTCCGGTTCCACCTCACCCAAAACGGTAATGCTGATGACCAAACCCTGGGAGGAGCTAACCGTATCCCCCCCCACAATATTCACCCCATATTCCCGGGCCAGTTTCTTTATTCCCCCATAAATGGCTGTGATTTTTTCCACATCTTCTTCCGGCGGAATCCCAATGGCCACCAGGACATGCCGGGCCCTGCCGCCCATGGCGGCTATATCGCTGAGGTTCACGGCCAGGGCCTTGTGCCCCAGGGCTGCCGGGGGAATCGTGGGCAGAAAATGCTCCCCGTCCAGGAGCATATCGACGGCCGCCAAAAGTAGCTTCCCCTCCCCCACCTTCAGAACCGCTGCATCATCACCAATGCCCATTCTGACCCCGGCAGGCGCCACTATCGTATCCCGACTCAATATTTTTATTAACCCCGCTTCCCCAATATCCTCCAAACCCATGGCACTACTTCCTTTCTCCAGTCCGTCCTAATTTTTCCCTGCAAAGAAAGAACCACAATCCCTTGTGGCCTCTCCTTTTCTCCTTCATAATATCATTCCCCGGATCCTTTGTAAACATTTCCCACCCGGCATTTACCCTAACTCCAAGTCCCCTATACTCTCTTCCAGGAAAGCGGTTATCTCATCCCCGGTACCGAGATCCAGGGCCTGGCTAGCCAATTCCTGGGCTTTATGATAGGGTAAAGAACGGATTATCTCTTTTACCGTCAAGAGGGACCCGGCCCCCATACTAAATTCATCCAGGCCCAGCCCCAAAAGAATGGGGACCGCCCGGGCCTCACCGGCCATCTCGCCACACATGGCCACCTTGATCCCGGCAGCCTGCCCGGCGGCGATAACTTGCTGCACCAACCTCAGCACCCCGGGATGAAAGGTCTGAAAAAGATGGCTGACCCGCTCATTGCCCCGGTCCACAGCCAGGCTGTACTGGATCAGATCATTGGTGCCAATGCTGAAAAAATCCACCTCCTGGGCCAGGATATCTGCCATTAGAGCGGCCCCCGGAGTCTCAATCATAATCCCCACCTCCATCCGGGGATCATAGGGGATATTGCGGCGATCAAGATCCATCTCCACCTCCTGCAATAGGGCCCGGGCCCGGCGGACCTCCTCCACATTGGAAATCATGGGGAGCATCAACTGGGCCTTACCATGGGCACTGGCCCTTAAAATGGCCCGCAGCTGGCTTTGAAAAATTTCCGGCCGGTCCAGGCAATAGCGGATAGCCCGCCAGCCTAAAAAGGGGTTCATTTCCGCCGGCAGCCCCAGGTAGGGAACATCCTTATCCCCACCAATATCCAGGCTTCTGATGGTCACCGGGTGGGGAGCCATTGTTTCTAGTACTTCTTTATAAACCTCAAACTGTTCCTCCTCCGTGGGGGCAGAATCCCGATCCAGGTATAAAAACTCCGTGCGGAAAAGGCCGATCCCCTCGGCATTGGCCCTCTGCACCGGCCCCAAATCAGCCGGGGAACCAATATTGGCCAAGAGCCTCACCCGCCGCCCATCGGGGGTTTGGGCTGGCAGTTCCCGGAGGAAGGCCAGCTGGTGTTGATGGGCCCGGTATTCCTTTTCTTTTTCCCGCAGCTGGGCCCAATCCTTCTCCCGGGGATTTAGGATGACCTCTCCCCCATTCCCGTCCACTATAACTTCCTGGGCCTGGCCCAAATCTGTAACTGCCCCTTCCCCCAAGCCCACCACCGCCGGTATCCCTAGGGAGCGGGCCATGATGGCAGCATGGGAGGTGCGCCCCCCGGCGGCAGTGGCAAAGGCCAGCACCCGCCCCGGCTCTAGTTGGACCGTTTCCGAAGGGGTCAGATCCGGGGCCAGTAATATTACTGGTTCCCCTATATCCGCCAGGCTGGTAGGGGATACACCCAAGAAGTTACCCAAGATACGGTTCCCCACATCCTGTATATCGGCCGCCCGTTCCCGCAGGTATTCATCCTCCAGCTGGGCCAGCATTTCCACCAGTTCCTCTACTACAGCGGCAATGGCCTGGGCTCCATTGACCCCCCGGCGAATCCGGGCCTCCACCTCCTCCACCAGGGCCGGATCAGAGAGCACCAATTGATGGGCGCCAAAGATGGCCGCCTGGTCGGCATCCAGTTTCTTCTCCACCCTTTCCTTTAGTTCTTCCAACTGGCCCTCCGTCTTTTCCAAGGCCCGCCGGAAGGCAGCCAATTCAGCCTCCACCTCTTCGGCCCCAAGGCTGTGTTGGGGCAGCCGGAACTTGCCAGTTTCCAAATAATATACCCGGCCCCCGGCAATGCCCGGCGAGGCGGCAGTCCCCTTAAGAAAAATAGTAGGCAATTTTTCTGTCATGGCTCCTCCCCCCAACTAAAAAATATAAAGATTTCCCCTCTTATCCCCGGTTAAGCATGCTGAAAACATAAAAAGAAAGCCCAGGCGCCGATTCCCGCGACTGCCTGGGCCAAATATTCTCCTTTAGAACTGGGTCAGGCCCGGAGTATCTACTGGAGCATCCAGTAATTCCTTAAGTTCGTCATCTAACTTAAGTAAGGTCACAGAAAATCCGGCCATTTCCAGGGAGGTCATATAATCCCCCACATAGGTCCGGTGTACTTTGATATCCGCCTCTTTGAGCATCTCACTTACCTTACGATTCAACAAGAGAAGTTCCATTTGGGGAGTGGCACCCATGCCATTGACCATAACTGCCACTTCATCCCCGGCCTTATAGGGGAGATCCTCCAGCACCTTTTCCATCATATGGGCCACGATCTCATCGGCTGGTTTCAGCTCCTCCCGGTGGGTCCCCGGTTCCCCATGGATACCAATTCCCATCTCGATTTCGTTTTCTTCCAAAGTAAAGGTGGGTTTGCCCGCCGCCGGCACTGTACAGGGGGTGAGGGCCATCCCCATGGTCCGCACATTGGCAATAACCTTTTCCGCCACTTCCTTTACTTCCGCCAGGTTTCCACCGGCTACGGCCTTGGCCCCGGCAATTTTGTGAACAAACACCGTCCCGGCCACACCCCGCCGCCCGGTGGTATAGAGGCTGTCCTGGACAGCAACATCATCATTGACCACCACAAAGTCAACTTCGATATCCTCCGCCTCCGCCATTTCGCCGGCCATTTCAAAGTTCATCACATCACCGGTATAGTTTTTAATGATCATCAAGACACCGGCTCCACCGTCGATGGCCTTGATCCCCTCAAAGATCTGGTCCGGAGTCGGCGAAGTAAAGACCGCCCCGGCTACACCCGCATCCAGCATCCCCGGCCCCACAAAGCCAGCATGGGTGGGCTCGTGGCCGCTGCCACCGCCACTGATGAGACCAACCTTGCCTTTAACGGGGGCATCCACCCGCACCATGACCTCCAGGTCGGGGCTGAGACGCTTTACATACTGTGGATAGGCCGCTGCCATACCATCCAACATTTCATCTACAACGGCATCCACATCATTGATAAGCTTTTTCACGGCAAAACCTCCTTTTTTCGGACGCAAACTCCTTCCCCACTCCCCGGCGTCACTCTTTGTTATCACCCCTTCCATTTAAAAGATTACCACGTAAATAGCCCGTTACGAATTTTCACCTTTCATCTTATTTCCATGCCAAGGCATCTTTTTCCTGCCCATCGGGCCAGTAATTTCCCAATATTCCCCTTTATCCCCGTTTTTTCAAAAAAAGGTCCTTGGTATGCCCCAACACATAGCGGGAAGAGCCACCCTTTTTAGTTATTTCCTCCTGGGGTATTCCCAACTCCCGGTTTAGTATGGCCATAATCCGGGGGGTACAAAAGCCAGCCTGGCAGCGGCCCATTCCGGCCCGGGTTCGACGCTTGATGGCATCTATAGTAGTGGCGGGTATAGGGCTATGAATGGCCCGGACAATCTCCGCCTCGGTGACCGTCTCACAGCGGCACACTATCTGGCCATAGGCCGGATCCTCGGCAATGGCTTCCTTCCTTTCCTGAGGGCTCATATTTTGGAATTGGGGTATGCCCCTTCGTAGGGGGTTAAAGGCCGGATTGGGTTTGAATTCCAACCCTTCTTCCCGCAGAGTGTCCCGGATGAACTCGGCAATGGCCGGAGCCGCCGTGAGGCCCGGCGATTGGATGCCAGCGGCATTGATGAAGCCCTTTACAGAAGGGATTGGACCCAAGATAAAATCATTTCCGGGCATGGCCACCGTGCGGAGCCCGGCAAAGTTGATGATCCATTCCCGTAGGGGTAGATCGGGCATGGTATCCAAGGCCCCCCGCAAGACTTCGTCCAAGCCATCCACAGTGGTGGATGTGTCATCCTTATCCTCAATATTCTGGGCATTGGGCCCTATGAGCAGGTTACCATCAACGGTGGGTGTGACCAGTATGCCCTTGGAAACCTCGGTGGGAACCGGGAAGAGGGGATGGTTGGCCAATGTGCCAAAACGTTTATCAAAAAGGTAGTACTCACCCCGGCGGGGGACGATATAAAAATCATCCTGCCCCACCATACGGGCAATCTCATCGGCCTGGAGGCCGGCGGCATTGACCACAAAGGAGGTGTTGATCTTAAGCCCCGGCGTAATCACCTGCTGCACCTGGCCCTCCCGGACCACAATGTCGGTTACCTTTTGGGAAAGGAAAACCCGGGTCCCGTTCTCCACGGCATTTTCCGCCAGGGCAATGGTTAAGCCATAGGGGCAGACAATCCCGGCCCCGGGAGCATAAAGGGCACCCGCCGCCCGGGGGTTGATGTGGGGTTCCATTTCCAGAAGGCGCTTGGGCCCGATTATTTCCAGATTGGGGACGCCATTTTCCTTCCCCCGCTCCAGCAGTATCTCCAGATGTTCCATCTTGTCTTTGGCCGTGGCCACCACCAGGGTGCCATTCATTTTTAAGGCAACATCTAATTCCGCACACATCTGTTCAAAAAATTCTACACCCAGAACATTAAATTTGGCCTTCAAGGTCCCCGGCTGGGCATCAAACCCGGCATGTACAATACCCGTATTGGCCTTGGTAGATCCACCACCGCAGACATCGGCTTCCTTTTCCACCATCACCACATTTAGATGGTAGCGGGATAATTCCCGGGCAATTGATGCACCGATGACTCCCGCCCCCACAATAACGACATCTGCCTGTATTGTTTGCATACCCCCAACTCCCTTCTACATTAGCGGGCAAAAGCGGAAGGAAAGCCACATCCGGGGGCAGGCAATGGGCATCCACCGGAATTCATCACGGCCCAACCCCCCTTCCCCTTGGATGTGGCTGTCTCCCTTTACTCTTCCACTATCTTAACCATTAGTATACTGGTTTTACCCAATTATTAGTGACATCTATTCCCCTATTTCAGATTTAATCCTCGGCCCAATTGCGGGAGCGCTCCACGGCACGTTTCCAGCCGGCATAAAGCTTCTCTTTTTCTTCTTCTGCCAGTTTAGGTTCAAATTCCTTGTCCACCTGCCACTTGGCGGCAATCTCATCCAGGCTATCCCAATAACCCACAGCCAGGCCAGCCAGATAGGCGGCACCCAAGGCGGTGGTTTCCGTTACCACAGGGCGGTGGCAGGGTACACCCAGAATATCGGACTGGAATTCCATGAGGAAGTCGTTGGCCACGGCCCCACCATCCACCTTCAGGGCCTTCAGATCAACACCAGAATCCTCGGTCATGGCTTCCAGGACATCCCGGGTCTGATAAGCAATGGATTCCAAGGTGGCCCGTACCAGGTGTTCCCGCTTGGCACCCCGGGTCAAACCCACAATGGTTCCCCGGGCATACATATCCCAGTAGGGGGCACCCAGGCCGACAAAGGCCGGTACCACATACACACCGGCGGTGTCCTCCACTGCCAGGGCATATTCTTCCGACTGGGCGGCATCGTCGATGATGCGCAGTTCATCCCGGAGCCATTGGATGGCAGCACCGGTGATGAAAATACTGCCTTCCAGGGCATATTTGACTTCATCGTTCACACCATAAGCAATGGTGGTGAGGAGGCCGGTCTCCGAAGGAACCGCCTTTTCGCCAGTGTTCATAAGCATAAAGCAACCGGTTCCGTAAGTATTCTTAGCCATGCCGGGCTCGAAGCAGGCCTGGCCAAAGAGGGCCGCTTGCTGGTCACCGGCATCTCCGGCAATAGGTACTTCGGCGCCAAATACTTCGGCATCGGTCTGGCCGTATTCATAACTGGAGGGCAGGGCCTCTGGCAGCATAACCCGGGGTATCTTGAGTTCCTCCAGGATATCGTCATCCCAATCCAAATCGTGAATGTTATAGATCATAGTGCGGGAAGCATTCGAATAATCGGTGGTATGGGTTTTGCCCCCGGTGAGTTTCCAAATCAGCCAGGTATCAATATTCCCAAAGAGGAGATCACCCTTTTCCGCCTTTTCCCGGGTGCCCGGAACATTTTCCAGGATCCAGGCAATTTTCGTTCCGGAGAAATAAGCATCCACAACCAGGCCGGTCTTATCCTTTATGGAATCGGCCAAGCCCCGGGCCTTTAGATCATCGCAGATGGGGGCGGTACGCCGGCACTGCCAGACAATAGCATTATAGACGGGTTCGCCGGTATTCTTATCCCAGACGACGGTGGTTTCCCTTTGGTTTGTGATCCCGATGGCTGCAATTTGCTCCGGCTGGGCATTGGCCTTTTTTAGGGCCTCCTGGGCAGTTTCCAGCTGGGTAGACCAAATTTCCAAGGGATCATGCTCCACCCAACCCGGTTTGGGGTAAATCTGGGTGAATTCCTTTTGGGCCGCAGCTACGACGGAGCCCGCCTCATCAAAAATTATCGTCCTGGAGCTGGTAGTCCCCTGGTCCAAAGCCATAATATACTTTTGAGCCATGAACAAGACCTCCTTATAATTAATATTCCTTCCCTTTTCCCAAACCCTAAAAATCGGCCCCAGCGCCACCTCCTTTTTTTTACAACTTCTACTTCCATTACCTTCTATATCCCCCATTATCCCCTAAGCAGAACCCAAAATGGCTCTGCGGGCAAATGCCGGCAGTCAAAAGACCCACATTCTGCCTAAACTATCATACCCGTTCCCCTATTTTAAATTCCTTGCCCGCCAGCAAACGTTTGATATTGTCCTGATGCCTATACACCACATGGCCTCCGGCCACCACGGCAAAGAAATAATAGGCCGGGGGCAGTTTTAAAAAGAAGACTATTAAAATGGAACTGAGGGCAGCCACCATGGAGGCCAGGGAAATGTACCTGGTCAGGGCCACTATTAGTATCCAGACCCCCACCATGATGCTCCCCATAAGGGGTGATAGAATAAGTGCAGACCCAATGGTAGTAGCCACCCCCTTCCCCCCTTTAAACAAGAGGTACAAGGGGTAGGTCTGGCCGAAAATGGCACCCAAAGTACCCAGTACCATGGCCCAGGGGGAACCAACCAAAAGCAGCCCGATGCACCCCCCCAAGACACCCTTGCCACCATCCCCGATAAGGGTTATCACCGCCGCCACCGGGCCCAAAACCCGCAGAGCATTGGAAGTGCCTATATTGCGACTGCCATGTTGGCGCAGGTCCCTTCCCCAAAATCTACTGACTAATAAACCAACCGGAACCGATCCAATTAAATAAGAAAGCACAAAGGTCGCCACCAGTCGGCCCATCTTCATCCCTCCCAGGCGTTATAATTTAAACATCATCCTTCCCACCACAGCGGGCCCCTGTGATGGTTATTATAGACAACCAATAACTATCATATTCTTCCTGGGCTTCCACTATCCCCAATTTTTAGAATAATCTACCTGCTACTATAGATATTCACCATACAAGGGGGAAATCCTTCCCCTGTACAATTAAAGGCGGTGTTATCTTTTTCACAATCTAAAAGAAGCATAACACCGCCAAGAAAAGTAGGAATTACTGCCCAGGTTAATTCACTATCACCGATAGGATAAGCGCAGCCTCCGCACCAGGGCTTCCAGCCGGTGCAGCAGGCTGTGGGCAATACCGGCATATAGGGGCGCTTCCAAAGCCACTGTAACAATACGGGGTGGTATTATGAGCCGGTAGGGAAACCCGAAGAGAAGGTGTTGAAAGTAGGGCACTAGAACAAGGGCCGTAATAATTTCCCCAGCCAAAATAGCCAAGAGCAGGGCGGGAAATCCCGCCTTTTCAGAGCGCCGGCTAACTTTTAAGAAAAGGGCCGGCAGTATCCCCGTCAGGGCGGCTGTAAGGGTGAAATGGGGCATATAGCCCCCCATGGGACTCATGAAAAACCCAATGATATCCGTCAGGGCGCCAACTATTCCCCCGGCCACGGGGCCAAAGAGCAAACCGGCAAAAATAAGGGGGAAACCACTCATACCAATCCGGATACTTTCTATTCCCATCACCGTCAGCCTTATACTGGCAAAGCGGGTCAAGATCACCCCCAAAGCGATGAAAAAAGCCAGGTAGACGGTCCCCCTGGTTGTTATACGCATACGCATATGGGCACCTCCCTTCCCTCTGGTTTGGCAGTTGGCCACACCAAAGAGAAAGTAGGATTTTTCTCCCGATGTGGCAGTAGACGCGGTGCAGCACCGCAGGCCCCTTAAAGGCCCTTCGTCCAGAGGCAACGTCCCATCCCCTGGCACTTGACGTGCAGCACCTACTCTGCCTTAAGTAATCTATTCCATACAACTGGGGAAAATCCTCCCACTAGTTCCCCCTTTATTGCTAGTCTCCACCTTTACCCCGGTGCCCGGCATTATATCCTTAAATCAGGATCTCCCGGGCCAGCACGTTTACCTTTAGGATGGTGAGGCCGGTGAAGTATTGGATTCTTTCCTGCACCCTTTCCTGCACCCGGCTTAGCAGGGGCCGCAGTTGATGGCCGTAGACCACCTGCAGTTCCAAATCTAAGATGACACCATCATTTCCCCGCACATGGATGTGGAATTTTACCAGCCGGCCAATACCGGGAATATCGACCAGGATTCTATCCACGAGGGCCCTGATGGCAGCATCGGCAATGAAGAGCTTGCCCACATAACTAAAGGGGGGGCGCACCAGGGATTTTTCCCCGATCCTTCGGTGGTTGCTGTCCGGGCGGCGGCCAAAAAACACCTGCAGAGGATCGACCATAAAGCCGGGAAACCTTTTTTTCACCTCGATGGTGGGGACGGGAATCACATGCTTACCCTCCCGCCGGCGGGTTTCCCGGGCCTGGGCAATTTCAGCCGGGGAAGCAATGTCCTCAATCTTAATACCCCGTTTGGGCGGGGGCAATTGCAAACAGGTGAGGATTCGCTGAATCATTTTAGGGGAAGTGCTGATGACTAGGAGCCGCTCCGGTGCCAGCTCCGATAGTTTTTCCATCACTTCCCGCCTTTGCTCCGGGTCGACAAAGATGGCCCGGCGGACAGCCTGAAGCCGGGTGGGTTCCCTTTTGGCCGACTTCCCAGCTACTATCCGGCTGTCTTTAATCAGCAGGCCATCATCAATAAATACATCTATATCATTCTCCTGGGCCACCAAAAGGGCCCGGTGGCTCTTCCCGGTACCGCTGGGCCCGATGAGGGCATATACCTCCACCTTCTCTCCCTCCCTGCAGGTGAAAAAATTAAAGGATAGCAATTGCTATCCCTCACAATTCTATTAACCCCAGGCTAATCTGGAGGCCAGTGTCAATTTTACCCATTATTTCCCCCTCCAGGTGACCGATCCTGGTTTTGAGGCGGTGCTTATCAATGGTGCGGATCTGTTCCAAAAGGATAACCGAGTTCTTTTCCAAACCCAGGCTGCTGGCACTAACTTCAATGTGGGTGGGGAGTTTTGCCTTTTCAATCTGAGAGGTGATGGCGGCAATTATAGTGGTGGGGCTATAGCGGTTGCCG
>JAAYTH010000062.1 GCA_012523785.1 Bacillota bacterium
CGTCCCCGCGGTTTCGTCCCCGCGGTTTAGTCCCCGCGGTTTACAAGAACCGTCCCTGCGGCTGTTCACTTTGGAGTTGAAGCCGATCTTCCTGACCATAGGTACCCCAAAAGCTGGATTCTATCCGCCGGAAAACCTTCTGGACCTGGTGGGGGTTTATGGCATCTAAGAGTAAAAGAAATTGGCTGTCATTCCAGCGGCTGATAACATCACCCTTGCGCAGGCAGGCCAGCAAAACCTTTTCTAGGTGGGCCATGGCTGGCAACAACTCCGAAAGGGATCTGGGAATCCGGCTAGTTAGGGTTAAAACACCTAGGGCCACATCTTGGCCCCGCCGCTCCCCTCGCCGCTGTTCTAACTTATATATGGAACGAAATACATGGGGATCACAGAAGAAGGCCCCGTCCTCCACCATTGAATCTTCTAGCCTATCCTTTGCTTGGCCATCCCCGGCTGCGGCACCCTGCTTTTGGGACTGCAGAAGTTCATAAATACGACGCATGGCGGGGGAGGGTTTTATCCCTAGTTCACGATAGAGGGCCGCAGTTATATATTGATAATGGGTCAATGCCTGCTCCCATCTACCCGTGTCCAGCAGGGCCTCCAAAAAGGGGATGTGCAATTCCTCTTCAAAGGGTTCTATCCGGATAGCTTCTTCCAGGTGCTCGATTATTTCCCTGTGGCGCCCATCTTTTTTTAAGAGGGGCACGAGGGTAACCACTGCCTCCAAATAGAGGCGGCGATAGTAGTGACGTTGGGAAATAGCCCATTCCGTATAGGCCTCTTCCGGAAGATACTCCCCCTTATATAGTGAAAGGGACCTTTTTAATAGAGCAATAGTCTGGGCCGGATCCCCCTGCCCAATACTGTGGGCCTGCCGATTGAGATCCTCAAACTCTTGAGCATCATACCAGTAATTAGCCTCCGTGTTCCACTGATAGCAGCCCTGCTTAAATATTATATAATTACCCTCAACATCATTATCGTTGGTGTTAATGAGCTGCCGCAGTCTATAGATCGAAGTCCGCACCACCGCCTTGGGATCCTGGTAGTCACGCCCGGGCCAAAGGGTAGCCGCCAAAACTTCCGGATGCACCCCCTGCCCCCCGGTGATAAGCAAATACTTAAAGAGTTCCCAGAGCCGATAGGCCCGGCCGGCATCCCTAGTTAAAACCCTCTTCCCTCTGCTGACCCGAAAATTACCCAGGGTTTCAATATATAATACAGATTGACCTCCCTTGGCAACCAGGACCCCCACCCCCCTTCCCCGGCGAATAAAAGGCATGGCCCTTGGAATAGTTCATTGAATAAACTGTAAATATCATTATAATATACAATGGAAACATTGTCCATTGTGGGCAAAAATCCACCCCAGGGGTACAAAAACCCCCGGGGTTTTCCCCCGGGGGTTTTTATTCAACCGCCATCCTTATTCACAAGCAATCTTTATGTCCCCACCCGTCGGCGGATAAACCGTCAGCTCCACCGTACCGGTCAGTACATCGGCATAGGTATATGATACCCGTTTGATGGGATATTTGTGCTCATCCAATTTGACAATAAAGATACTGGGGTAAATCTTTTCCAGTATGCCTTCCCTGGTGACGGTTCTCTGCCGCCCCCGGTTGGCCTTTAGCAATATGCGGTTACCCAGGTAGCCCTTTAGGTTTGACCTGATTTCAGCCAGTGTAAACTGTGGATTCCTCGCCATAAGCTCCACCACCTTCCTCCCTAATTCCATCCCATTCAATGTCAATATTATAGCACATCCTTAAAACCATGTCAAAATAGCTCTATATTATATCCCCATGGTTCAGGATATGTCAAGGAATATTTCCCAGCCTAGATACCGCTTTTGGGAGGATGGCTTAAAAAGGCCCCTTCAGGGGCTACTTTTCTCCCCTTTCCGCAAAGGATCTCACCAAATCTGCCCGGGTTATAAGGCCCAGGAGCCGACCATCCCCATCGACCACGGGAACCCGGTTGATTTTCCTCCTGCTCATAATGCGGGCAATCTCCAAACCGCTGGCATCACCCCGAACGGTAATAACCTTTTTAGCCATAACGGTTTTGGCGGTGGTACTGGCCAACAATTCAAAACCCTTCCGATACACCATGCCCTCAGTTCTTTCCCCATAGGGGCAAATCCAACCCGAAGGGCTGATAAAACGAATTGCCTGGGTCTTCCCGGCATATTTGACGATATCTGTTTCACTAATAATACCAACCACTTTGCCTTCGGCATCAATCACCGGAACCCCACTAATATTGTGTTCTGCCATTACATTGACAACTTCCTTCAGCTTTGTTTCCGGTGCTACACTAATGGCCGGGGCCGTCATAATTTTCTGGGCGGTGTAGTGCATGCCAATATCCCTCCTCAAATATAACAAGAGCGCAAATATATAGGAATAATTCCACATAGCCGGGCAAAATCCTTTAGGAAAGTATACCAATAGGAAATTACTGTCCCCGGCCCCACCACAGATCCATATAGAAGGGGAAGGGATATTTTAATTCCCCTTCCCCGCTTAAAACACCTTTACCCGCCGAAGCCCCTAGGCAATAACAATTGGATCAATGAGGGAGCCGCCTGTTCCCTTAATTTTTAAGGGTAGGGCAATATAAACACCCTCGGTAACCCCGGCTGCACAGGCTTCTTCCAGATCCAATACTTCGGTTAGGATAACGCCATTCTGCATGGACCAGCGGTGGACGGGATGTTCTGCTATCAGCATCTGTTCATAGGATACCGTGTCGGAACCTGTTACTACTCCCCCTATGGAAGCCAAATACTTTTGGGTTTCCAGGTCAGGCCCAGCAGCATCGCCGCCGTAACTTTCATCTTTTTTGTGGAAGTATTTGATCATACCGGTACGGAAAAGGAAGGCCGTCGGTTCTTCTGGCTTCACTTCAATATCATTTTCCTCCATATATCCTTTGACATCCTCTATGGTGATGGCATACTTGCGGGGCAGGGTAACTTCACCGCCGGTATCTTCCCCACCCTTATACTGGAGCATATCCAAGATTACAGCCCGCACAACAATGGGGTGAAAATTAGAACCATCCATCCAGTTGGAACCCCACCATTCCCGGGCCCCGGCGGCATCGACCTCACCACCTAAGACAATCTTATCACCCCGGATTTCCCCGATATGGCAGAGAGCATCCATGTGGGTACCAGCATGCATACAGGTTACTAGCATTTCATTGTAGAGGGTTGCCGGGGCCCCCACATCTTCTGTGTCACCGTGCCATTTGTAGGGTAGTACCTGAAAAGGGGGATGGCCGGGCCAAAGGGGCATGTCGTGGCTCCGCACCACACCTAAGTCATATACTTCTCCGCTTTCGATACGGCTGAGCAAATAGGGGCTCATCTTGGGAAGGGGCAGCTTTCCATATGCCTTTTTCATTACAGAAACCTCCTCACATAATTTTGGCTATTCTTTCCTTTCCGGGCCCGCTGTATAACCTTGTTTTAAGCCTTCACCTCCATCCTTCACATTGGGCAAATACCTATGCCTGTTGGCTATTATAATAGCCTGCCTTAGTCTGTCCGCAATTATAAACGTATAAGGGTAATTCCATACAGCGGGTAGAAAACCCTTCCCCTAATGTAAAACTGTACCAAATTTGCCCCAAAGTTTGTCCGGTTGTAACGGCTCTGCCTCACCCGCAAAGCATATGTTATTATTAACCTCCCGGATATCGCGTAAGCCATCTCAGCTGTCATCCTGCTTGTCCAGGGCCTGGCGGCGGGAGGGCCTTGCTCCTAGGATCTTTGCAGCCTGATGTCCAGATCCTTCGCTTCGCTCAGGATAAAACTTACCGGGGGTTGCTGCTTAACAGTTATATTTGGGTTTAATAGCCCCCCCCTTCACCCTGCTTAGACGGGCTAGCATCTTTGGACACTGCCGGGCGGTAACACCCGGCCCGGTAATTTCTAATAAGGCGATTTGGGAAAACCCAGTCGATACTTGCCCCGGGTCTCAACCCCACCGACTCCGGAAAGGCCGGTAATTGTGGCCTGGAGGGCATCGGCAATGGCCAAGGTCTGTCCAATGGGGGTGTAGGCCACCTTCTCCGAAAGCAGGACCGGATCCAGGCAGTGGATGAGGACCCGCTGGGGAGAACTGGCAAAGTTTGCCCCGGCCTTAATAAGA
>JAAYTH010000063.1 GCA_012523785.1 Bacillota bacterium
ATAAACTCTGCCGCCGCCTGGCCCAGGTCCGCAAAGGAGGGGAGCTGGCCTACCTGCGCCCCGATGGTAAAAGTCAGGTTACTGTTTTGTATGAAGGGGGGCGGCCGGTGGGGATAGACTCCGTTGTCATTGCCGCCCAACACCATCCGGATGTCCCCTTGTCCCAGATCCGGGAGGATATTATAAAAGGGGTCATCGGGCCGGTACTTCCTCCTGATCTCTATAATGATAACACCCGGGTGTATGTAAACCCCACGGGCCGCTTTGTCATCGGTGGGCCCCAGGGGGATGCGGGGCTGACGGGTAGAAAAATAATTGTCGACACCTATGGCGGCTATGCCCGCCACGGTGGGGGGGCCTTTTCCGGCAAGGATCCCACCAAGGTGGACCGCTCTGCCAGCTATGCCGCCCGCTATGTGGCCAAGAACCTGGTGGCCGCGGGCCTGGCCCAAAAATGTGAAATCCAGCTGGCCTATGCCATCGGTGTAGCCCATCCCCTTTCGGTGCTGGTGGAAACCTTTGGCACCGGCATCCTTCCCGACACCGAAATTGCCCGCCTGGTCTCCACCCACTTTGATTTGCGCCCGGCCGCCATCATTCGGGATCTGGACCTGCGGCGGCCCATCTATAAGGCCTTGGCCACCTACGGCCACTTCGGCCGCACCGACCTGGAGGTCCCCTGGGAAAAAACCGACAAGGCCCAGGACCTCCGGCCTTAAATATTTTAGATGCTGGGCATCCGGGCTAAAATGGAAAGCCCCCGCGAAAAAGGCGGGGGTTTTGTTTATTTCTTGGAAATAGGAGGAAAGGGGGGATTTTAAGGAGAATATTAGGACAAAGAATCGGGTGGTGAAGTGTTTTGTTTGACCCTGCCCTGGATATAAGCCGACTGGATGCAATTATAAAAGAGACCATTACCGCCATCGAAGTTAGCAAGGATCAGATCTATGCCATAGCCGAGGGGGCCCGGGAAGAATACCGGCGGCTGGAGGCGAAGATGGGGAAGATCCAAAGGGAGGTTGCTGCCGTCATCCAGAAGGTAGATTATCTGGGGCGGCAGGAGCAGAAGGACCGCCGACGGTTGGTGGAAATAAGCAAAGATTTTAAACGCTATACCGAGGAAGATATCCGCTCAGCCTATGATGCGGCCAAGAACACCCAGGTGGAATTGGCCCTCCACCAGGAGCGGGAAAAGCTGCTGCGCCAGCAGCGGGATGATCTGGAACGGAATCTGCGCAACCTGGAACAGACCGCCCATAGGGCGGAAGGTCTGGTATCCCAGGTGGGTGTGGTTATGGATTATCTGGGAGGGAGCCTAAAGGGATTTTCCCTAATGTTGAAGGGGGTGCAGCAGCGGGAGCAGCTGGCTGTAGGTATTATCCGGGCCCAAGAGGATGAAAGGGGAAGGGTAGCCCGGGAAATCCACGATGGCCCGGCCCAATCTCTAACCAACTTGGTTTTTAGGGTGGAGTTATGTGAAAAACTCCTGAGCAATGGCTCTTTGGGGGATTTACAAGCGGAACTGGGGGAATTAAAGGAACTCATCAAGGGGAGTATCCAAGAAGTTCGGAAAATAGTATTTGCCCTGCGTCCCATGGCCCTGGATGACCTGGGTTTAATCCCGGCCCTGCGGCGGTATCTGGAGGGCCTGGGGGAAAAAGAAAAGCTGCGGGTGGATTTGGTGCCCCTGGGTAATGAAATTAGGCTGCCATCCAATGTGGAGATTGGGGTGTTCCGTATTATCCAGGAGGCGTTACACAATGTGGTCAAACATGCCCGGGTTACCCGGGCCAAGGTAACCATCAGCTATGGCTGCAAACAACTCCTCATCAGTATCAAAGATGAAGGGGTCGGCTTTGACCCCCGGGAAGTTGAAAACCGCAGCAAAAGGGGTAAACACTACGGCCTGATTAGTATGCGGGAGCGGGCAGAGCTCTTGGGAGGCGGTATCGAAATTAAAAGTGGCCCGGGGGAGGGGACCAGGATAATCTTAGCCATTCCCATCATAGAAAAAGAGGAGGGAAAGCCCCTTGACGCAAATCCGCATTCTATTGGTTGACGATCACCCCTTACTGCGCCAGGGGATCCGGAAGGTGCTGGAATTTGAACCGGAAATGAAGGTGGTGGGGGAGGCGGGCACGGGGGAGGAGGCCCTAAAGTTGGCCCGCAACCTCCAGCCCTTGATAATTATCATGGATATAAACCTGCCCGATATCAGTGGTATCGAGACTACCAGGCTGATTAAAACCGAGCTGCCGGATACAAAGGTTCTGGCTTTGACCATCCATGATAATGATGAGTATGTGGTACAGATGGTACGGGCCGGAGCAACGGGTTATATCCTCAAGGATGTAGACCCCGGGGGCCTGGTGAAGGCGGTCCGGGCCGCCGCTGCAGGTGAATCCTACCTATCCCCCAGTATAGCCGGAAAGGTTTTTGATGCCCTCAACAGGTTGGCCCGCCAGGGTGAAAGTCGGCCCCGGGAAAGGCTTCTTACCAACCGGGAACAGGAAGTATTGGAGTTAATTGTCCAGGGTTGTAGTAATGCAAAAATTGCTGAACTCCTAGTTATTAGTGAAAAGACGGTCAAGAATCATGTCACCAGTGTTTTACGAAAACTGGATGTAAAGGATCGGACCCAGGCCGCCGTCTATGCCCTAAAAAATAAGTTGGTGCATTTTTAGCTCCCAGTTGGCCAGCCAGCCATACTTGCCCAGCATATGCCATCGGCTTTTCAGATATACCTTTCATTCCTGGGATGGGGCCGGGTTTTTATTATAGGACTAAAATCCTAAAGTTACATGGGACCCCCAAGGTAAGAAGTTGTGACCCCGGCCCGATGGTAAAAGAATAGACCGTCTGATAAAATATAACCAACAGCGGCCCGGGCCGAATTTTTACAGTATAAAATACTCCTCACCAGGCCCTGCTGTTCACCATCCCGGCAAGCAGGGCCAGATTCCCTCTTTTGGGAGGTGATAAAATGTGGCAGCAAATAGTGGTGGGCCTAGTTTTGTTGGCGGCGGCATGGGATATTAGATGTCATAAAATCCCCAATGGCTTGACCCTGGCTGGGGTTCTTTGCGGACTTATTTTTCATTATTATTGTGCCGGTTGGGGTGGATTGCTCTTCTCCCTCCAAGGGGCAGTGGCCGGGTTGCTGTTTTTGTTAGCCCTTTTTTCCTGGGGGGATATTGGCGGTGGTGATGTAAAACTCCTGGTGGCCATCGGTGCCTTGGGTGGGACGAGTTTTGTAGCAGCCGTGGCCCTGGCCATGGGTGTTGTCGGAGGCCTTTTGGCTCTGATCCTAATGTTCTGGCAAACTTCCCTGGCCCCCATCCTGGGGGGACTCCTTAGGGATGGATACCGCCTTTTCCAGTGGTTTAACCCCCTGACAAAGGGGGAAGCCTCCTTTCCCTTCGGTATTGCCATTGCCCTGGGGACCTGCATAACCCTCTTTGTGTGGTGAGGGTAAATGTGACCCCCAATTTCTTTTAGGCGTTAAAATGCAAATTATACTGGGCGCAAAGGCCCAGTTTTTTTGTCTTTTCGTCTTCTTTAAGTCTTTCTAGACTCCCCCGTTCATTTATGGATATGCCCATCCCCCCCGGGGGGGGAATATTATTGTCAAATAGGCCTTAAATGGAGCAAGTAACCATTATTTGCCCCGGTGCCCCTATTTATAATAAAGGTGTGGTTTTTGATGCTGGGTATATAGTCATATGGGGCAGTAGGGTTGCCGACTAGCATCTACTTGTAGTCCAACTGGGGGCAAGTCGGCATTTTACTCCGGCCCCGGGGATTCCTATAATTAGAGCAGCAATTTACCTACAAGGGGGTAGAAAAGAATGTTAGATAAGCTGCTCTATCGGGCCCGGGGAGGAGACGAAGGGGCCCTGGCGGAGATTGTAGACCGCTTTCAGCCCCTGGTATTGGCCACGGCCCAGCGATTATCAACGGAGGAGACAAGCTGGATGGACCTGGTGCAGGAAGGCAACCTGGCCCTGGTGGAGGCGGTATGGGATTTTAAATCCCGGGGTGGAGCCCCCTTTCCCTGGTATGCCCGCCGGCGGGTCTACTATGGCATCTACAACCATCGGCGAAAGGAAATGAGGACCAAAATGAGGGAGGATCTGATCCTGGACAAACCCTTCGGAGAGGGGGAAGAAACCACCCTTTTGCATCTTTTGCCGGCCGGGGAGGAGGGACCGGAGGAGAAGGTGTTTCGGCGTCGCCGTTATCAGCAGCTGCGCTTGGCCCTGGCCCAGCTGCCCCAAAGGCAGCGACGGGTGCTGAAGGGCCTTTATTTTGAGGGGCGGGGAGTTAGTGAATTGGCCCGGGAAATGGGTATTACTCCTCCTTCGGTCAAGGGTCTGGAGGCCCGGGGATTAAAAAACCTGGCAAAACAGGAGGTTTTCCCCCTGCAATTTGATAGGTGATATAGGGGCCAGGTTTTTTGCCGCGTCCTCCACTATCCTTGCCGCCCTTTGGAATAAGCAAACCATGAAATTGATGGTCGGCAAGTCCAGAGTCAGACGCTTGGCAAAGAAATCTGGCCCTTCGGCAGGATATGGTTTTTTCCGTGCCACATCTTCCACTATCTTTGCTGTGCATTTTATTAATCATTGCCCTGACGGCGGTTTTCCTGTATCATAAAGGTGGTGGATTACAATTTATAGGAGAACCGCAACATCCAAAAAGGAGGATGAGTATGGTTAAAAGAATTTCCTTGTTGGCACTGGCACTGGTCTTAATTATATCGGCTAGTGCGGGGGCGGTGGAACCACAGCTAATTTCCGCCGATATATTGACCCGGGGTGACTATGCGGCCCTGCTGGTGGAGACCGGGGGCTTAGAGGGGGAAGGGAAG
>JAAYTH010000064.1 GCA_012523785.1 Bacillota bacterium
CGGAGGGCCTAGAGGTGATTACCGAAAATCACCCGGATGTGGAGATCTATGTGGCGGCTATTGACCACTGCCTCAATGAACATGCCTATATTGTACCGGGTCTGGGTGATGCGGGGGATAGGCTTTATGGAACCAAATAGACGGCCTCCTTGGGATGCTTATTTTATGGAAATTGCCCATGTTGTGGCCCAACGCTCCACCTGCCTGCGGAGGCGGGTGGGGGCAGTGTTGGTGCGGGACAAGCATATCTTGGCCACCGGCTATAACGGGGCCCCCACTGGGCTGCCCCACTGCCATGAGGTGGGCTGCCTGCGGGAAGAGCGGCAGATACCGCCGGGGGAAAGGCATGAGCTCTGCCGGGGGCTTCACGCCGAACAGAATGCCATCATCCAGGCCGCCCTCCACGGGATTACCACCAAGGGCTCGACCCTTTATGTGACCTGCCAACCCTGTGTGGTATGTGCCAAAATGCTCATCAATGCCGGGGTGGTGCGGGTTGTTTACCAGGGTGATTATCCGGATAAACTAGCCCGGGAGATCCTGGCCGGTTCCAGTTTATTGATGGAGCGTTATGGGAAGAATGAGACTGCTGGCAAAAAGGGGGATTAGCTGGCCTTGGAATTAAGGGCCCCGAAAATGCCGAAAGAAGTGGGGACTAACCCCGACCTCTATAAATAAGAATCTTAGAAAGCCGACGGCCCTGGCTTATCCGGGGAAAGTTTGCTGATTGACAAGGGGACAACCCATGGGTTACAATTAATTCTGAAAACATGTCTGAGGCAAAACTTGCTGCTGCAAAGGAGAGGGCCTTATGCTGGGGTACATACTTACATTTATCCTCGCCTTGTCCATAACCTATACCCTTACACCCTTGATGAAAAAACTTGCCTTCCGGACCGGGGCGGTGGATTATCCCGACTCTGGAGCCTCCGGCCGGCGGGTTCACATTCGCCCCACCCCCCGCTTGGGCGGTTTGGCTATTTACTTGGGTTTTATCCTTCCGGCCCTGACACTGATTCCCATAGAAGGTAGCCGCCTCTATGGGCTTTTGTTGGGGGCTAGCCTGGTCCTTTTGGTGGGAGTCGTGGATGATTATCGCAACCTTTCTCCCCGCTTAAAACTGGGGGGCCAGCTCATTGCCGCCTTGGTCTTTATTTATTTGGGCAATCGGGTGCTGTGGCTCTCTAATCCCTGGGCCGAGGGCCTAGAGGATGCCATGTGGTATATCGGCCCCTGGGCTGTACCCCTGACCCTCCTCTGGATGGTGGGGGTTACCAACACTATTAACCTTATTGACGGCTTGGACGGATTGGCAGCCGGTGTGACCAGCATTGCCTCCATCACCCTTCTCTTGGTGGCCCTGCAGGAAGGCCAGGGGAGCATAGTTGTTTTGACCGCCGCCTTGGCGGGCAGTACCCTGGGTTTTTTACCCTACAATTTCAACCCCGCCCAGATCTTTATGGGGGATGGTGGTTCCCTTTTCTTGGGGTTTGTCTTGGCGGCCATTGCCGTGCAGGGGACCCTAAAGAGTGCCACGGTCATTGCCCTGGCTGTGCCCATGGTGGCCCTGGGCCTGCCCATCATCGACACCTTTTTTGCCATCTTCCGGCGCTATCGCAATGGCAGTCCCATCTTTAAGGCCGATAAGGGGCATCTGCATCACCGGCTTTTGGAACGGGGGCTGAGCCAGCGGCAGGCGGTGCTTTTTCTCTACTCTGTCAGTGGGGTTTTTGGCATGGGAGCCTTGGCCATCGGCGATGGCGGCGGTAAATACAGTCTTTTTGCCCTGGCTGCTGCTGCTCTCATCCTGCTGTACAGCCTGCGGCGCTTGGACAAATGGATATAGGGAGCGAAAATAATGGGGCTGGGGGGCCCTTTATTTTTGTCCTAAGTACAGGGCTTGGGGTGGTGTTGTGGGATTTGGAATAAGTTCATATGGGAGTGAGGGGTAAGTGACAAAAATTAAACTGCTATCTGTTTTTGGTACCCGGCCCGAGGCCATCAAAATGGCTCCCCTGATATTGGAGCTGGAAAGTAGAGAAGAATTTGCCAGCCGGGTGGCTGTAACGGGCCAACACCGGGAAATGCTCCAGCAAGTGCTGAAAGAGTTTAACCTGACCCCCGACTATGATTTAGATATCATGCGGGAAAGCCAGACCCTTTTTGATACCACCACCGGGGTCCTGCGGGGGCTGGAAAATGTATTGGCACAGGAAAAACCCCACATGCTTTTGGTCCATGGGGATACCACCACCACCTTTGCCTCCGCCCTGGCTGCCTTTTATCGGCAGATTCCGGTGGGCCATGTGGAGGCCGGCCTGCGGAGCTTTTCCCGCTACCTTCCCTTTCCCGAGGAAATTAACCGCTGCCTGACCACTGTTTTGGCCGATCTTCATTTTGCACCTACCGAAACCTCCCGGGAGAACCTTCTTCAGGAGGGGATTGACCCCCAAAAAATTATAGTCACCGGGAATACCGCCATTGATGCCCTATTGATGACGGTAAAGAAGGATCATGTCTTTACCGATCCCAGCCTGCAAGAATTAGATTTGAGCCAAAAGCGGGTGATTGTGGTGGAGGCCCACCGGCGGGAAAACTGGGGTGCCCCCCTCACCGAGATCTGCACCGCCCTGGGTTCGCTAGTCCGCCGGCGGCAGGATATTCGGGTAATTTTCCCCGTCCATCCCAATCCCATTGTCCGGAAAACCGTCTACAAAGAGCTTGGGGGTGAGGTCCGGGTACACCTAGTGCCCCCCCTAAATTATAAGGATTTTGTCAATCTTATGGCTCGTGCCTATCTGCTGGTGACTGATTCTGGCGGCATACAAGAAGAAGCACCCTCCCTGGGGAAACCGGTCCTGGTCCTCCGGGAGGTGACGGAGCGTCCGGAGGCCGTTGCGGCTGGTACGGTAAAGGTCATCGGCACTGCGGCCAAGGCTGTGGAGGCTGCCCTAAATGAGCTGTTGACGGATACCGAGGCCTATAAGAATATGGCCAGGGCCGTTAATCCCTATGGTGATGGGCGGGCTGCCTGCCGCATTGTTGATGGGCTCTGCTCTTATTTTAAGTTGACTAGGGAGAAGAGTGGCGAGTTTGGCGAGTTTGGCGACTTTGAGTGAGGATGTGTAATAGGCATGAAACCAGACAAAAGGCTAGAACTCATAGCCTTGGCTTCTTCCTTTACCTTCTTCCTGGCCGGATCTATTGCCCTGGGCTACTTTATAGGCAATTATCTGGATGAGAGCCTGGGGGGCCGGGGACTATTTGCTATTATTTTTATCCTTTTAGGGATATTCTCCGGGTTTTATAGTCTCTACCGGGTATTAAATAACAAAAAGAGGAAATAACTATTGTGCTGCACCTACAACCCCATGTCGTCGCCTTGTGTTTCCTGCTGCACCGCAAAATATTTTGCTTGTCATCCTGCCTGTGGGGCCCGTCCAGAGTGAAACGGGGGAAACCCAGCGGAGGGAAGGTGGTGCCCGGAGGATCTTGGCTGTCAGGAAAAATTCCCGGGAAATTTGGACAGGGGGCCTATACCTGTCCCTTTTATTTTCACGTTTTGCAGTTTTTGCCGTTGCTAAATAAAGCTAATTCGGGTAATATTTAAACTGTGTTGCAAAATTGCCCTCCTTTTTCTCGGATTAATCCCCGTTACTCCCCAATACTTCAGATATCTGGCCCCAAAACCAACAATTACATGACATATTTGGGAAAAATATGGAAACAGTAATAGATGTGGATGGCAATTTAAAGGACCCGCAGCATCTTAGTAGGTTTTATGACTAATCCTTTGTCTATACCACTGGGCAGCAGAAAAATATTTTGTCTTTGCCAAAAGTTAGTAACACTGAATTGGGACCGGTGGCGTTAGTTTAGCGTATGCTAAAGGAGATAGATTGATCCCCAAAGGATTTTTAACCGGTCCTGGGCCAGCAAAACTTGAGGAGGGCAGAAAAAATTGGGAAAGTTTGTCATCGATGGTGGTGTGCCTTTAGAAGGAACAGTACCCATCGGTGGTGCTAAAAATGCTGTATTGCCAATTATTGCAGCCTCGCTGTTGACGGAGGGAAAATGCACCATCAAGGGTATGCCTCAATTGGAAGATGTCCGCACTATTTGTCTGGTCTTGGAGGCTTTAGGCGTAAAGCTGTGGGGGGATGACGATGATAACAGCATTCAAGTACATCCTATAAATCTTGTCTCTTGTGAACCCCCCTATGAGCTGGTGCGGAAAATGCGGGCTTCTTTTCTGGTGATGGGCCCCCTTCTGGCCCGCTTCGGAAGGGCCAAGGTCTCCCTCCCCGGGGGATGTGCCATCGGTACCAGGCCCGTTGATCTGCACCTTAAGGGGTTTCATGCCCTGGGGGCCCGGATCAGCACCGGCTACGGGACGGTGCTGGCAGAGGCGAAGCGGCTGCGGGGTACACGCATTTATCTCGATTATCCCAGTGTAGGGGCCACGGAAAACATAATGATGGCTGCCACCTTGGCCCAAGGCCAAACCCTCATTGAAAACGCCGCCGAGGAGCCGGAGGTAGTGGATCTGGCCAATTACCTAAACTCCATGGGTGCCCGGGTGTTGGGGGCGGGGACTAAGGTCATTAAGGTTACCGGTGTTAGGGAACTGGGGGGAACCACCTACAGTGTGATACCGGACCGGATTGAAGCGGGAAC
>JAAYTH010000065.1 GCA_012523785.1 Bacillota bacterium
CAAAACTTATATCTCCCAAATCCAGTACTGCCAGGCCATTGACCTGACCCACAACTTTGTCGCTAGTAGCAATTAATATCTGCCCCTCCCGGATCAATTCCCGCAGTCTCTTGGCCGGAAGTGTAGAGCGGGCCTTCCTTTCTTTTATAGCGGCACGAATATGAACAGCCCCCATGTAAGCCGAACCATCCGCCGCCGCATAGTGGTTGGCCTCCCGCACTAAATCGGCAATTTCTGCAAAACGGGTTGTCAATTTGCCCTGATGTTCCGCCAGGCGGGAACTATGTTCAATTACCTGGGCCAAGGCCCCGGCATCCAGGTGCAGGAGTTTCTCCTTTTGGCACAAGGTGCAGATAAAACTGGAATAGCGGTGGATATTTTCCTTATTGCGGGCCATAGTGGTATCAAATTCCGCCTTGACCTTAAATAATTCCCGAAAATCCCCATCATAGAAATATAAGAGGCGATAGAGGAGACTATCACCGATAAGTATTACCTTCACATTTAGGGGAATGGCCTCCGGGCTTAAACTCTTGGCCGTTATATATCCCAGCCGCTCCCCCGGCTCCTCCAGGGAAATCTCCCCATTCTTTAGGGCCCGCTTCAGGGCATCCCAAGAAAACATAACCTTACTCAATTCCTCCACCGGCAGCACCAGGTAGCCCCCATTGGCCCGGTGAAGGGAGCCTTCCCGGATCATGGTGAAATCCGTCACCAGGGCACCCAATTGGGCCTCCTTTTCGATTCTACCGAAAAGATTATTGTGGGTGGGGTTTAGTTCAATCACAACCGGCGCCCCCACCAGCTGAGAATTATCGACAATGACATTTACCTCATACTTGCGAAAGGGCAAATCCTTGATCCAGCTGGGGGAACCCAGGCCCAGGGTTCGATGTTCCGGCACCTCCCCCTTGCCCCCACCTTCAGAACGAAATTGAGCGATATTTTCCAAGACATCGGCCTTAACTTCCTCCAAATAGGCAGTAACTGCCGGAAGTTCCGCATATTTTTGTAGTAGATCGGAAAAAAGATGCCCCAGGACGAAGATGGCCACTTCCCGATCCAGTTTTTCCAAGGCCTTACCCGCCTCTTTTTCCAGGTTCTTTACCTCCCGCAATGTCGCTTGTAATTCCCTCTGCAGCAGCTCCCGTTTGTTTTCAATGGCCCTTTTTTCCTCCGGAGATAGGGCCGCCAGTTCCTGATCCCGGAGGGGCTGGCCGTCCCGGACGGGGATGAGGAAAATTCCCACCTGGGTACTTTGAATCAACATCCCTTCCTCCAAAGCCCGTTTGTTAATGCCATCTATAAGATCCTTTCTTTGGGAGGTAAAAATCTCCAGGGTATCCTTTCGTCGCTGGGTGTAGTCGTCACTCTCAAAGGCCTTGGGGATTTCCCGCCGGGCGGTGGTGAGAAACTGCTTCATATCCCGGGCCAATTCAGTACCCCGGCCCGGGGGAAGGGAAAGCACCCGGGGGCGATAGGGATCAGCAAAATTATTTATGTAGCACAAATCCGGCGGAACATCCTTTTCCCGGGCCACCTCCTCTAGAAAACCCTTCACAGCAGTAGTCCTTCCGGTCCCGGCGGCTCCGGCCACAAAGACATTAAAACCATCGGCCCTAATTTCCAAACCAAAGCGGAGGGCCTTGACTGCATTTTCCTGGCCTATTATCCCCTCCAGGGGTAATAGCTCATCACTGCTTTTACAACCCAATTCCCCGGCAGTGCAAACTGCCCGCAGGGACTGGGGGGCAAGGGCCTTGACTGGCATTCATATCACCTTCCATTTTTATAGATTCAACAAATCCCCTTACTCTTCCCTTACTTCCCAC
>JAAYTH010000066.1 GCA_012523785.1 Bacillota bacterium
ATTTCCCCCCGAGAAGTGCAGCAAAAGGCTATGGAGCGGGATATCATTTCCCCCAAGGAAGCCCAAGAGATGGGGAGGGCTGAAATATTAAACCTAGTGTTTGCCCCCGGTTTCAGTACTGCCTCCCGTGTAAACACTGTATCGGGTAGGGGAGTTGGTTTGGATGCTGTACGGGCAAAAATTGAATCCCTAAATGGTAGCATTGATGTCAAAACCCAATTAAATACTGGTACATCTTTTCAGATCAAAATCCCCCTGACCTTGGCTATTATTCAAGCCCTTCTTGTCCTTGTCGGCCAGGAGGTATATGCTTTGCCCTTGGAACGGGTTCTAGAAATAAGACATACAAAGGATATATTAATTAATAGCATTCAGGGCAAGGAAATAATCAATATCCGGGGGAAAATTTTACCTGTTATTAAACTCAAGAACCTTCTGCAAGTACCCCCAGTAATGTCGGGTCGGGAAAATTACTTTACTATCATAGTTGATACTGATCGGGAACAAGTGGCCTTAGTTGTTGACGGGCTCCTTGGACAGCACGATATTGTCATAAAACCCCTGGATAAACCCCTGACAAACATTCCAGTACTGGCCGGAGCCACTATTTTAGGTGATGGACGAGTGGCATTAATCCTGGACACAAGCCGCCTTTTGCTGAAGATCTGCAAGGAAAAGGAGGTGCAATAATGCCTAATCAGATTCAAAAGACAAAGGAGTTGCAACTGGTGGTTTTCCAGCTTGGCGATGAAGAATATGGTATCGACATTCTCCGGGTACAGGAAATCAAGCGAATGCTGGCAATCACCAGGGTTCCCAATGCACCACATTTCATCGAAGGGGTAATCAATCTCCGGGGCCAAATCATACCTGTCCTTGATCTGCGACGCCGCTTTAAACTGCCGGTGGGAGAGATAACGGACAACTCCCGAATTATGATTATAAATGTGGATGAACTGACAGTTGGCATGATAGTTGATGTTGTTCTGGAGGTCATATCCTTGCCTCTAGAGGATATATCCCCCACTCCTTCCCTTGTAACGGGTATTAACGCCCAATTTTTAGATGGCATTGGTAAGGTAGAGGGGCGTCTTCTTATCATACTTAATCCACAGCAAATCCTAGAAGTGACTGAACTAGATGAATTACAGGAACTCACTGAGGATATTACAAAATGAGGTGTACCCACCATGACTGATAGGATCCTAGAACTGAGCGCCCATCAATTTGATGTTTTAAAAGAAATATCTAATATTGGAGCTGGTAATGCTGCTACAGCGTTGGCGCAACTGATTAAACATCCCATAAAAATGACAGTGCCTGCAGTGCAAATACTGTCCTTCGATGAGGTCGCTAATGTCGCCGGTGGGGCTGATGCAATAGTTGCTGGAATTCTTTTGGAGGTATCGGGGGATTTACAGGCTGATCTGCTATTACTTCTTCCCTGGTCCCAGGCCTCCAGCATTCTTGCAATACTATTGGACCAAAAAACATCTTCCTTTCATGATCTTGATGAAATAGAAATATCAGCCTTGGAGGAATTGGGTAACATTTTGGCGAACTCCTTTCTAACGGCCCTAGCGAAGTTTACAAAAATTAATTTTTTACCCCATGTTCCATCCCTAGCTGTGGATATGGCCGGTGCAGTACTAAACCTTCCCCTGGCCCGATTAGGAGAAAGTGTAGAACAAGCATTAGTTATTGATACCAAATTTCATAAGCAACGGCAGAGTGTGGACGGTTATTTTCTTTTTATCCCCAGGCCCAAGGACTTAGAAAAATTCCTCCACAACCTGGAGGTGGTCTCCAGGTGAAGGAGGCTGTTAGAGTAGTAATGGCTGATCTGCAAGTCGTCAAAGCCCCTATTATACTGATAACAATTGGTCTTGGTTCTTGTGTCGGGATTACATTATACGATCCGATAATTAGAATAGGCGGAATGGCCCACATTATGCTCCCATACCAACATAAAAATTCTGCCGGAGGCAAGCCGGGAAAGTATGCCGACAGAGCCGTGCCATATTTGCTTCGGGAATTGTTATCCCGGGGGGCTGTCCGGGAACGTTTGGAAGCTAAAATGGCCGGCGGCGCACAAATGTTCCCCAGTAAAGGAACTAAGGCCGATGATATCCTGAGGGTGGGACAAAGGAATGTGGAAGCAACATTGGAGGCACTGGCAAAAGCAAAGATCAGATTAGTTGCTAAAGATACTGGGGGATATCATGGTCGTACTTTGGAGTTTGCCACACTTACCGGAAGCCTACGGGTTAAGACCATTGCCCATGGTGAAAAACATATCTAAAATCTGTCCATATTGGCCAAGGAGAGTGGTGGTTGGCCTTGTTAAACAGTAAAACTGAAGAAATACTATGGGGGGATTTTCAACAAAAAGGTGATAGCAGTGCACGGGAAAGGCTAATAGAAATTTACGCCCCCCTGATAAAATATGTTTCTGGAAGATTGGCTCTCTTTATGCCACCGACAGTGGAATTTGATGATTTGATTGGTTATGGCGCAATTGGTCTGATCCAGGCTATCGACCGTTTTGACCCTTCCCGGGGTGTCAAATTTTCCACCTACGCCCTTGCCCGGATTCGCGGGGCAATGCTGGATGGAATACGCAAGTCTGACTGGTTTCCAAGGAGTTTAAGACAAAAAGAGCGGCGTCTCCGTGGAGCCTATCAAAAGGTGGCAAATCGGCTGGGACGTTCACCGACCGATATGGAGATGGCGGCTGAACTTAATTTGAGTATAAAGGAATTCCAGGAATTATTACAGGAGACAAGTCAAGCGGCTATGCTTTCATTTGACGATGTTTTTTCCGACCAGGATGGCACAGAGGGCACTGCAAACACAATCCCATCCCCCAAGGCTTTGGAGCCACCGTGGTTGGTCGCACAAGCCGAAATTAAGGAAGTTATTGCCGCTGCTATTGATAAGCTACCAGAAAAAGAACGTCTGGTTGTGAGTCTCTATTATTACGAAGGGTTTACCCTAAAGGAAATTGCCACTACCCTGGAGGTTTCCGAATCAAGAATATCACAGCTGCATACCAAAGCCATATTGCGGCTACGGGGTAGGTTAGGTTCCCGAAAAAAGGATTTACAAGGATAAACAGACGGGAAAGAGTTGTGATAAGAATGACCTTAAGGACCATTGACCTACAGGTAATACTGCCAAGAATGGATAAAGCTGCCCGTTATCAGGATCAAGGGAGGCAGCAAAGCCATCTCAGGCATCAGTTTGCCCTCCAGGAACAAAGGCAGCACAGCGAAAAAACCCATCAGGTGCCCTTATTGAACCGGGGAGAAGGGGGCAGGCTCCTAACCCAGGGGGAAATGGATAAGCGAAAGAGCAGGAGCTTTAAATTGAAAAGAAGAAGGCCTGCCCGGGATGATCACGAAGAAGAGCAGGATCCGCACCGCGGTAAAAAGCTCGACCTGCGGGTATAAATGAACAGGTGGGAAGGTAGTTATTTTCCAGCAACAGAACATAATATCCCTTGCCACATCTAAACCCTTCAGCAAAAGGGGTTTTTTTGTTTTCCCCAGCAACCCTTAGCATTTACTATTCTTGAACACCCCTAGTGCCCTGGGCGTATAATGATAATATCAGTTTCCGAAGGGCGGGGAGCAATGGTGATACACAAAGGGAGTACCACAAAGATCTCCTTTTCTGCAAGCAAGGTCACATACCTTTTGGAAAAAGGCGAAATAAGTCCGGTAGAGGCCCTAGATATACTGCGACGCCAAGAAGAAGAGCTGATTTTTCGTGGGGAAGAAAAATCTAAATTACTATTGGAACAATCTCTAGAGGAACTAGATGCACTGGTGGGGCTAGAGCCGGTAAAAACCTTAGTCCGGGAATTGCAGGCCTTTGTACAGGTACAGCAATTACGACGCTTGGAAGGACTCCTCACCGAACCCTTGGTCCTCCATATGGTGTTTATGGGAAACCCCGGGACCGGTAAAACAACAGTAGCACGAATACTGGGGAAGATTCTTTGTGAAATGGGTGTACTGCGTAAAGGCCATTTAGTGGAAGTGGAAAGGGCCGACCTGGTGGGAGAATACATTGGTCATACCGCCCAAAAGACGCGGGAGCAGGTCAAGAGGGCCTTTGGAGGCATTCTTTTTATAGACGAAGCATACTCCCTGGCCCGGGGTGGAGAAAGGGATTTTGGTAAAGAATCTATTGATTGTTTAGTCAAGGCTATGGAGGATCACAAGGACAACCTGATTCTAATCCTTGCTGGTTACGAAGGGGAAATGCGTCAATTTTTACGCACAAATCCCGGTTTGCATTCCCGTTTTCCCATCCACATTACCTTTCCCAATTACAATCTGGAAGAATTGCTGGAAATTGCCGAGCTAATGCTGCGGCAGCGTGAATATCAATTAGATATAGAGGCTAGTAGGGAAGTTGCCAAGATCCTAAAATGCAATATCGGAACCGTAGTAGAAAACCCCGGAAATGCCCGTTTGGTCCGAAATATCATTGAACAGGCCATCAGACGGCAAGCAGTGCGTATTGTTAAAGAGGAGAATACGGGCCGCGACCAACTGATGACAATAACCTTGGCAGACATTCAAGGTGGTGAAAAATAATGAAGGAGTGCCTGGTAATCGGTAAGGCCAATGTAGGCAAAACCCTTTTCGTTATTAATTTTGCCGAGTATTTGGGCCTTGATCATATTGAAGTAAAAATTTCTTTCCCCAATGGATTTTCCACAGTAAAATGTTATTCAATTCCCCAAGCAAGGAAAGAGCTAACAGGCCTCGGGGCCCATAAAACCCGCTGTCTACAGTCTGTCCACCTGGAAATACCAGCCCGTAAAGGACGAAAAAAGTTGAAAATAACAGATACAACTGGTCTAATGGATACAATTCATCAAGATGTGGAAATTAGAAGGGCCATTGCCCAGACCCTTAACGTCTTACGTCAAACAGATACTATAATACATATGGTCGATGCCCATAATTTGTACATGTCAGAGGCTTCAGCCCTCCTGGGGGAAATCGATTATCAAGTGGTGCAATTCGCCCAAATGCGGGGACCTTACTGTATACTTGCTAACAAAATGGATCTACCCGGTGCCCGGGAGGGCCTGCAGTTACTCTTGCGGGAATTGCCTGGGCAATATGTTATCCCCATCTCGGCCCTTCATAAACGAGGATTCAAAGAGGTGAAAGCTTTTGTCTCGCGCTGTTGTTGAGTTTTGTATGCAGGTTATAGCCATATTTTTAGTAGGTGTTGTTATTAAGCTAATCGATGATTATCTTGATGAAATGGACGAATCGTATAAACCTAATGACCATAGGAATGCATGTCTAGCTAAAAGGCTAGGAAGGGGCATTGCTCCATATGGATTGTTACTCTTTGCCACTGCAGTATCTTTAGATGCTGGTTCTGCCTCTACCCTTTTTTTTGCCGCTTACGTGGTGGGCATGGTTAAAGACCCCGATCTAGTTCTTCCCACCTACTTATCAGCCTGGGGTGAGTCATTGATAGTGATTACCATAGGCATGCTCTTATGGGGATATCCGGAAATGCTATCTTCCACAGTCATTATGGCTGCTGTACAATTAATCGATGACTATAAAGATCAGGAGCTGGATAAGCGGGAAAACCGGAATAATCTTGTTCAGCAGTGGGGTAAGATAGAAGTTTTGCTTTTAATAATCCTTACCATCCTTATCTCCCTAATGCTTGACTGGGGAAAATCAATAATAGTGTTAGCATTAACACCATTAATAAGTTATCTCTTCCCAAAGTGCCCAAGGGAAAGGGGAGTGTATTGACATGGGCTTCACCGGATACATTATTGTAGCCCTTGGAATATTATTGATAGGTTATATTTGGGGGCGGCGCCTTGGTTTGCAAGAGGGCATTAAGCTAGGGCGAGTCCTAGCCCCGTTAGAATTAAGACAACAATCGCTGGAAAAAGGATATTGTCTGTTGTGCCAAGAACCTTCCAAGGCGGAAAAAATCTATCCCCCGCCCTCACTTATGCTATAATAATAGTAGAGTGTCTAATATGGGTTTACTAATGCACGCTAAAGGGGGAATTTTCTATTAAGATAACCCGAATCCAAAACGATAGGGTTGAAAAGGCAATTTTAGTTGGAGTTGCTTTACAGCAGGAGGCTAGTAATGTTTGGGAAGCAGGGGAATCTTTAACCGAATTGAAAGAATTAGCTTGCGCAGCAGGTGCAGCAATACAATATAAAACCATTCAACAACGTTCTAGCCCCGATCCCGCTTATTTTATTGGAAAAGGCAAAGTAGAAGAGCTTGCACAACTATGTCAGGATATAGAAACCGATCTTATTGTTTTTGATACAGAACTCAGCCCCTCACAATTGCGCAACTTGGAACAGTGTTTTCCCTGTCGGGTGATAGATCGGACCCAGCTGATTTTAGATATCTTTGCCCAAAGGGCCCGCAGCCGAGAAGGCAAGATTCAAGTAGAGCTGGCCCAGCTCAGATATTTGCTCCCGCGTCTTACAGGCCGGGGGATAGAATTGTCCCGACTGGGTGGAACAATTGGTAATAGGGGGCCGGGGGAGACAAAACTGGAATTAGATCGCAGACGGATACGGCATCGCATTCAAGTATTGGAAAAGAACATAAAACAAATAAAAGGGCGCCGAAAAATTCAACGCCTAAAAAGGCAAAGATCACCCATCCCCATAGTATCCTTGGTTGGTTATACTAATGCGGGAAAATCCACCCTCCTTAAAACTCTGACCGGAACCCGCATTTTTATCGCCGATCAACCCTTTGCAACCCTGGACCCAACTACACGTAAAGTATCCTTACCAATAGGTGGTGAAATTCTCTTAACTGATACAGTTGGTTTTATTCACAAGCTGCCAGCCCACCTCATTGCTGCCTTCAAGGCTACCCTGGAGGAAATTAAACAAGCAGATCTTTTGCTGGAAATAGTAGATACTAGCCATCCCCGGGCCATGGAACAACACGAGGCAGTTTGTGAGCTACTCTTTGATTTGGATCTGGCAGAAATCCCCCGCCTAGTCGTTTTAAACAAGATAGATCTTGTTAGTGATAAGAAAATAGTAGCGGGGTTGAAACGTGAATTAAGGGGGGGAGTGGCTATTTCGGCCCTAACAGGTGAAGGCATACAGACTCTGTTAAAATCCATCTCCCACTTCTTTAGTAAAAGGTATAAGCAGGCGAAAATTGAACTGCCTTATTCAGCCGGGGGTTTAAGGAGCATGGTTCTAAATAATAGTTTCAATGTTAAAGAAAGATTCTGTGCCAGAAGTGTGATAATGGAAGGGATTTTCGATCCTATAACATTTTCCCGGATCAAAAAATATATTATCCCCTAACATTGTTTTCGATTAGGTTAGTATATACTTGTTTCATCCTGAAATCGGGAAGTAACTTTTGAAAGAACCCCCATACCCCCAAAACAGTAAAATTTAAAGATATAGTAGCCGCATTTCTTCCTATTTGGCACTTTGTCCGATGGATAATATACCAAAGCCCATAGTTTTTTGATTGCGAACGTTTTTTAGACATAGTAAACCATACCCTAGGGGTAAATACTACCGGATGAAGGGGTTTTCGCACTAGATATTAGCCTTTTTCCTTTCTTTGGGCTTAATCTTAGCTTGTATCCACAGCCAACCATGCTTGGTAAGAAAAGAATACAGCAAGGTTTTCCTTTGCAACCCTCAATATCTTTTCCAACCAAGGGTTAGGTGCCAGCCTTACATGCCGGTAACGATTATTGCCCACTATATTGCCCGGTACATTCAAGATCTTGCGCCGGATAGTTGGCACCTCATAACGACTTTCTTTATCCTCAAATAAGGCCAGGCGAAACCAGTTGAGAAGGTTATAAGCAATAACCTTCAGCCACATAAAGGCGATATTTTTGCCCATTTTCGATTGGCTCATTTTATCAAAGCCTAGGCCCACCTTTAATTCGTCAATCTTATTTTCGATATTACAGCGCTTGTTATACTCATGCCACACCTTTTCCGCAGTAAGGTCATCTTTGGAGGTGACGATAATCTCATAATCATAGGTTTCGATGTCGAAGCAAAGTTGGCCATCAATAATTTCTGGTTTTTCTGTTTCCCGGACAAAAACGAACCTGCGGGCTTTTGGCCAAGTAGGTAAAGGAATAGTAATTTCCGCAGTAGCATAATTTTTGCTTACGGGTTCCCACTGTTCTTCTTCATCTAGATAATTAATTACTTTGCGCATTGTACCGGTCAGCTTGGCCTTGCAGATGTACTCAATACATTGTTCTTCAAGATAAGTAAAGGTATCCTGGGCAAAAAAACCCTTATCCATGCGAATACCTTTGACAATGATGTTTTGGGCAGCAAGAATATCTAATGTTTCCTTCAAAAATTCCATAAACTGTCCGTTGCTAGCCACATTACCGCTGTACAATCGGGCATTGACTAATTCACAGGTTCCGGAGATGAAGGCCACCTTTACCTTATAGGAGAGACGTCCATGGTAGCGGGGATTATATCCTTTTTTAGCACCTTCCTGATTGCCAAATACAGTGAGAACACTATCATCAATATCTAACCATACCTCGCGGGGTTCATCAGTTCTGGCTTTTAGTGATAACAAGGTGCGGTTTATTTCTGCCAATCGGTCTAATGCCTTTTGTTCACATATAACAGCCAAAATCTCTCGCAAGGTACTCTCATCTGCTATTTGTGTTGTTTCTTTGATCTTCTGGTAACCAGGGTCGGTTCGCAAACCATTCATATGGGAAAATCGCAACAAGCCTAATGTTAAGGCATCAATGGTGGTATCCAGTAAGGCAACATTGGTATATAGGCAGTTATGATGGCGCTTAAGATGTATTTGTCCCAGCATGCCCCGAAAATCAATGGCCTCTTTAAAAGCCTGGAAAAGGCCGAAATTGCCGAAGGCGGTAACGGTAGTATTATTAAACCTAACGGGCAGGTTGGATCTTTTAATTCGACGTTGTAGTGAATGTAGTTTTTTATGGTATTTTCTTTCTATGTTACGCATTTGTTGCCGTGATAAATTTCCTAGTTGCTTTGTAGTCATAAACTGTGTTATCATCATTTCAGAGGGTCACCATCCTTTGGAATGTTTTTGGGACTACTTAACAATTCCACAAGGAGAGCGGTGTACCCTCTTTTTTCTGCTAAAATATTTACAAATTAAACAGCCCTAAAACCTTGATGTTATTGGGTTTGTGATAGTTACTCTCCGGATCTAGGTTCATAGATAATTTTCACGGGACCCCGCCGGGTCCCGTCTTATTTTATAGACTTAGGATAAGCCTTTATAATTGTCGCAGCACTGCAATTACTTTACCCAAAACACGAAGATCCCTGGTAATAATTGGCTCCAAACCTTCATTCTCCGGTTGTAAGCGAATATTGTCTTTTTCCCTATAAAATTTCTTTACCGTTGCCTCTTCCCCAAGGAGGGCAACAACAATGTCACCGTTATCTGCTGTATCTTGTTGGTTGACCAATACATAATCACCGTCAAGTATTCCGGCACCCACCATACTATCCCCCCGTATACGCAGTAAAAATGTATCCCCCGTCCCGGTAAAGCTCTCGGGGAGGGGTAGGGTACCTTCCAAATTCTCAACTGCCAGAATTGGCTCACCGGCGGTAACACGACCAATTATCGGTACTGGTACAACACCCTCCCTTCGATCAACCAAAACTTCAATGGCACGGGGTTTGCTAGGATCGCGGCGGATGAATCCTTTTGCTTCCAACTGGGATAGATGTGCATGGACAGTAGAGCTGGAGCGAAGGCCTAATCCACGGCAAATATCCCTCACAGAGGGTGGATAGCCCTGGGATAGAATTTCTTCCCTGATAAATTGCAATACCTGCCTTTGTCTGGGCGTCAAGGTTTCGGACACCATATCACCACCTAACAGCAAATTCTTCCCTTTACATTATAACAATGTTTGTATGGCTTGGCAAACATATGTTCGGAATTTGTTGAGAACCACTTGACACGAACATGTGTTCGCCTATATAATTATAAACAGGAACTAGCAACCATAATTATAAGGGGGAGGAATAATGCGGGAGATTAGACCTTGGGGTTGGTTAATAGTTCTTTTTATAATGTCTTTTTTATTAACAGGATTCTTCATTCATAATGATAATTCACAGATGGAGCCTAATCGCGGCACCGTAGCAATTGTAGTGGCGGCAGGTGATACCGTATGGTCAATTGCAAAGGAGCATCAGGAACATGGAGGGGATTTAAGACCACTTGTATATGAAATAGGCCGTTTAAATGACTTGAAGTCGCCAATAATTTACCCAGGCCAAATATTATTGCTCCCGGTATTAGATTAAACAGCACCAGATATCATGAATTAATCCCATTCTTTGCGGGAGCTGTTTTAGAAACTTCTCACTTTTTTTATTTTGTTGAGTCCTATAATATATATTATGTAAAGTTAATAGATCTGGGCCATATTCCCCCCTTCAGTACATACGTCTACTCTTCCCCACCGAATCCTTAAGGCAGTGTTCTGGACAGGTTTGTAAATATACCCCCGGGAAATGCCTATAATATTTTTATTCCGTGCATATTTTGCTAGTTTCTGGTTAAACTATGGGCAGAGGTCGACAGTAGTCAGCTGACTCCAGTCTATTTAGACTGACAGTCATGCAAAACTATTGTTGGCCTCTGCTCTATTAACCCTGATCAAGTCCTAATTGTTTTAATTCCAGCAGTTTCATTTTTATTCTTGTTATTGCTGCCCTAGGACTATTAATTGTAGTTGTCAGCTTCTCCATGGGGCAACTCCCGGTACCTTCCCGGTTGAGGATAGTATCCACTTGTCGCCCATAGGCAACTTTGAGATGGCGACCCTGTAAAAAGGCAAGGGCCGATTTACTAATAACCCGGGCATAGACACCGGTAAACCCGGCATATATTGCCAATAAAGCCGCCGCTCGCCCAAAAACCTTATCCCCCAGATACGCACCATCCAGGTTGGTGGATTCTTCAATTAACTCCAACAGGGGGCTGATGCCCTTTCCGCGTTTTGTAGCTATCAATATTCCATTCTTAACCAGCACCAAACTATATCCTTTTTGCAATGCAAAGGCCGCCGTAGCCAGGTCTGAAGGTTTCATGTTTTCCCCCTTTATATCCACAATCAACTAGCTACCCTAATTATCTACCCTATTATATCATTTTAAATCCCACCAGGACAAACAAATAACCCCGCTTTAAAAGCGGGGTTACTAGAAATTTGGTGCGCCTGGCAGGAATCGAACCTGCGCTCCTGGCTCCGGAGGCCAGTGCTCTATCCCCTGAGCTACAGGCGCCTAGTTTTATAATTATCCGCAGACATAAGTTTACCATATTCAACAGGTGTTTGCAAATTAGATTTTTCCCGGAATTTTTCCCACGATCGCCGCTACTCCCCTCCCCCACCATTCATTTGCTCGGGGGTACCCTTATTATTTTCATTTTCCCTGAGCACCTTTTGTTTAAACCGCTCCCACCTATCATCTTTATGGTCCTGTGCCTCAGTAAGATCCATTTCACCCTTAAAATACACATATTCTTCCGCTGCAATCTCTGTTTCCCTTGGTGTTGCTCCCCAATTAAAAAGCCCAATAAAATATTCATTGTCCGCCTGTGTTTTTCGATGGGTCAACTCTTCGTGTCTTTCATCCGGCATCATTAGCAGCAAACCTCCTTTACTGTTCTTACTTTTCCCAAAAAAAGAGGTCAATAACCCACTTAGGACTACACAGGCAGTGTATTTAACATTTCAGCTTATTTTAGGTCGAATTCAAAAAAAATATTTTAACAATCCCCTAATAATCCCTTAATCTACCAGGGATAGAGAAAACAGGGTAGGTAATACTATTAATGTCAAATTTCTATAAGGAGGCTTATGGGCATGAAAACTGTAATCGGAGTTTTTAATTCCGAAGGCCAGGCACAAAGAGCCATTGGTGCTCTAAAACAGAGTGGTTTTGACGACAATGAAATTTCCCTCGTGGCCAAAGATGATGGTGCCGGAGAACAGCAGGGAGATACCTTTACCGGGGAGGACATTGGAGAAGGCGTAACTACAGGCGGAGTTCTGGGTGGTCTAGCAGGATTAGCCGCCGGGGCAGGGGCATTAGTTATACCAGGGATTGGGCCTCTAATTGCCGCTGGACCCCTGGCTGGTATCCTTTCGGGAGCGGCAGCCGGTGGCATAGCTGGAGGGCTTATTGACTGGGGAATCCCCGAAGACCGGGGACAGTACTATGAAGACCAAGTAAAACAAGGACAGATACTGGCAGTAATTAAGACAGATGACGATACTGTAGATCACTGTGCCCAAATTCTGCGAGAATCTGGTGCCCGGGATGTTGAAAGTCACTAAATCAACTCCACAAAAAGAATAAAGACAGTTTACAAATCTACTGAAATAGGGTAACCTCTAACATCGTATATATGCCCACAAGGTGGTAATTCAACACTTTGTGGGCATATTTGCCTTTGCAATTCTATCACGCCACAAAGCCCTTAATTTACCCGGAATCGACGCAAGACACCGCAAATTATCCCGGCCGCAGTATCAGCTGCCTGGCGGCAGAACTGCTTAAAGTCTCCGGCAGCTGTGCCATCTGCCCTATCCGAAATACAGCGGATCAGCACATAAGGAGTTTTATTTATGTAACAGGCCTGCCCTACCCCAGCCCCCTCCATTTCTACACAGACTCCCGCAAGTTCATTACCTAATCTCCGGGCCTCCATTTTATTGGCTACAAATCGATCACCTGTTAGAACCCGGCCAATAAATACGCGCTGGGGAACAGCCTCCTCCGCAGCCATCCGGGCCCTATGGATTAGCTCCGTTTCAGCCGGAAAAGCCCTTACCGCCAGGCGTGGAATTTGCCCCACAGGGTATCCGGAAACGGTGACATCTACATCATGATACATAGAATCGGAAGATATCACAATATCACCAATATCAAGATGTGGTGAAAGGGCCCCTGCCACACCGGAGAAGAGTACATAATCTACCCGGAAGTTATTAATAAGGGTATGGGCACACAGGGCAGCATTAACCTTCCCAATGCCACTGTGAACAAGCACTATCTCTATCCCCTCAAGTAGACCCTGCCTAAAGTTCATGCCTCCGATTTTCTTATGCCTTTTAATATCCATAAGGGATTCAAGTTTGGATATTTCCTCTTCCATTGCCCCTATTATTCCAAATTTCACCAGAACACCCCCCTAACTTCCGACTACCTCGCCTGTGCTATTCAAACATCCATCTAACAGATACTGCCTACCTGGGTTAACATCCTTCTTCCACGCCTGATGATGTTGGGCCTTCCGCAGATTCACTTTAAATACAAAGAAAATGTCCGTATGGTTACCCATGCGGACATTTTCATATGGCAGGGGAGACAGGACTCGAACCTGCAGCTTGCGGTTTTGGAGACCGCCACTCTGCCAATTGAGTTACTCCCCCCCGCAATTTTTATTATAAAACATAGCATTAAGAAAGTCAAGGATTATGGAGTTTACTGGCATAAATACCCCGGGGCAAATCGAAACAGAGCCTGTTTAGGTTAAACAACAAATAAAGTCGTAGCATTGTTTATCTCAGGCTTATCGGTTTATTGCTCATCTTAGTTATTTGTCTTCTTCTCACCAGCGGCTATTAGCCTTTCCCTTTTTATAGAACCTGAATAAATTAAAGCAAGTTTTGCACATGCCGGCCCAATTAGCTCATACAAAACTGAAGAGGATAATATAATTGTCAGCAACATATTGCCCGTATTGGGGGGTAAAACCCTTTTACCCAAAAAGGCGAGACCAATTGAAACCCCCGCCTGGGGAATTAGGGCTAACCCTAGAAAACGACTTATGGATTTGGGGCTTTTGGTCATTACACAACCAATGTAAGCCCCTAAATATTTTCCCACAATCCGAATAAAAAAATATGAAGCACCGATTAATCCTGAAGCACCAAGGGAGGCAAGATCCAAGTTCATTCCCGACACCACAAAAAATATTGATAGAATAGGTGGAGTGAATCTATCAATTTGTTTATACAAACCTTTGTCTTTGGTCATATTGATATATACGGCACCAAAAAGCATAGAGGACAATAAAGGCGAAATATCAACAGCAGCACATAAGCCCGCGATACCCAAGAGGAAGGAAACAGTCAATATCAGGCGATTATCTTCACTACGCGTGGGGGTCACCAGCTTACTTAGAGTAAATCCGCTTAAAAAACCAATTGCCAGGGCACCTATGTTTTGAATTATAGGTTGAGCAATCGCACTTACTGACACATTGGCCCCGGTATTTATTATTGCTATGGCTATACTAAATACAATAAGGCACACGGCATCATCAAAGGCCACGACCTGCAAAAGAATATTTACAAAATCTCCCCGGGCATGATACTGCCTAATTGTAACTATCGTACTAGCCGGTGCAGTAGCCGTAGCAATAGCCCCCAGTAGCAGGGAAAAATCCCAGTTTAGGTGGAATACATAGTGCATGAATACGGTAATTAATGCACCCGCCAATAATGATTCCAGTAAAGTGATGGCAATGACGCCCAATCCCGTTTCGTAAAAGATCTCCTTTTTAAAAAAACGCCCCACACTAAAGGCAATAAAAGCCAAGGCGATGTCGCTAATAAAGCCCATGTTTTCAACCAACTCATAGGGAATCAATTTCAAAATATAGGGACCGATTAAAACACCGGCTAGAATATAACCGGTTACATTGGGCAATTTTGCTACTTTGGTAATGCGAGTCAGTAGAAAACCAGCCAATAAAATTATTGACAAGGAAGAAAGAATGATGGCAGTATAATTGAATTGGTTCAGGCCATTTCCCATTGGGTTATACCCCTTAGAATATTTTACCTTCACCGCAAAAGAAACCCGCCATAGTGGCAAATATTGTACCTTCCCTTAATTTATGCTATTATTATAATATCAAAGTATTATAATGTAAATTTATGATTTATTTGTATGCTATAATGTTATATTATATTAAAGGTGGGGTTAGTATGGTTGATGTAAAACTCTACACCCTGTTGGCGGTAATTAAATTTGGTAATTATACACGGGCTGCGGAGCATCTTTCCTTGACTCAACCAGCTGTAACTCAACACATAAAACTATTGGAAAGTAACCTGGGTAGCAAAATCTTCAACCGGATTGGAAACAAAATAAAGCCCACCAACGAGGGCCAGATCTTAATTCGCTATGCAAGGAGAAGTATTGCATTATATGAAAGAATGAAACAAAATATTCTCGATGAACGGCGCCACGTACGGCAATTGACAGTTGGCATTACCCACACCGCCGAAAGCAATGCAGTAGCTGAGGTTCTAGGAAAATATTGTGTGAATAATCCCGGCACGAAGATAACAATTATCACAGGTTCTATAAATAAACTTTATGATATGCTAAAAAACTACGAAATTGATCTAGCAGTTGTAGAGGGGAAAATGCAAAACAGCAACATTAACTCTCTTTTACTTGATACCGATTCCCTGGTATTGGTCGTATCAAATAACCATCCCCTGGCAGCGAAAAGCATTGTTACAATTAATAGGCTGAAAAAAGAACCATTAATCCTCCGCCGTCCATCCTCGGGCACTAGAAACCTTTTTACCGCCCACCTTGAAAGCCGTAATATATCCATCAACGATTTCAATATAATTTTAGAAGTAGATAACATCGCAACAATTAAAGATCTTATCAGACGCGATATCGGGGTTTCCATACTATCTCGCAGTGTGTGCCTTGATGAGGTAAAAAAAGGTGAAATAACTGTGCTTCCGATTGAAAATTTGGGTATGACTCGGGAAATAAACATTTTGTATCACAGTGATTTCAAGTATGGGGACATTTTACAAAATATCATGCAGGAATATAATCAAGTGGTGGGATATTACTCACGGATTTAAATGGTAAATTTACTAATCATCGCCTGGCATAAGCCGGGCACCTTTCATATCCGCCGTTCTTCCTGGGCATATAATAATAGTAAAATGCCAGACACCCTTATTGAGTGCCTGGCATATATTTACCTACTTCTATATGGGGCCCTGGGAGAAATTATACCCTATAGCTTTTTGGAAAAAGCCATGAGTACCGCAATAATTGCCAACCCAAACAACATTAGGCCCCTTTGCGGAATATCAATAATCCCCATAACAGCAACAATAAATATTGCTACCGGTATGACATATTTTATGATATTATACCAGACTTCAAAAAGACCAAAGGTTAATGTGCCATCATTGGTGATTTCGTTTCTAAGGTCCTCTTTCTTCATGAACCAGCCAACGAAGATGGCCAAGAGCATTCCACCAATACCTAGGAAAATCTTATCTGTTAGTATATCAAACAAATCAAAGAAACCAACACCAAAGAGCGTAACGCCTGACAGGGCACCCATGGATAGTGAAGAAAGGGTGCAAAGCACGGTCATAACCCCGGCAGTGAGCCAAGTAGCAGGTTTTCTATCCATGTTTCTTTCATCGATCAAATAGGCAACTACGACCTCAAGCAAGGACATGGAAGAGGTTAATGCTGCGATAGTAAGGGCAGCAAAGAATATAATAGACATTAAGGGTCCTATGGCACCCATATGGGCAAATATGGCCGGCACCACTACAAAGACCAGCCCCGGACCTGCATCCGGTTCCAGGCCAAAGGCAAACATGGCCGGAAACATGGCTAAACCAGCCATAATGGCAACCAAGGTGTCCAACGATACTACGGTTACAGCATTACTAGGGATATTCTCATCCTTTTTAAGGTAACTTCCATAGGTAATCATGCAGCCCATACCCAGGCTCAAGGTAAAGAAGGACTGTCCCAAAGCAGCAAGAACGGTTGCACCCGATACCTGGGACCAATCAGGTTTGAACAGGTATGTCAAGCCCGCAGTTGCACCAGCTAGGCTAAGGCCCTTAAAAATAATTATGACTAGAAGTACAAACAATGTGGGCATCAGAACTGAACTAGCTTTTTCGATACCCGCTGACACACCCCTGGCTACTATCACTACGTTGAGTAGCATATAAAGAAGTGTCCACACCAGAGGCTCAATAGGAGCACTTATAAAGGCCCCAAAAACATCCCCAATTGCCTCCGGGGCGGCAAGAAGACCGGTGACGGACTTTAGCATATAGGCCAAGGACCACCCACCAACCACCGGGTAGAATCCCATGATGAAAAATGCACTCAGAACTCCCAAAACTCCAGCAAATGTCCAATTTCTATTCTGGGATTTGTAAGCACCAACTGCAGCCAGTGACGTTCTTCTTCCCACGGTGAATTCGGCAACCATAATGCTAAGCCCAACCACTAATATGCAAATCAAGTAGATTATAATAAATGCACTGCCACCATTTTCACCAGTCAAGTATGGAAATCTCCAGATATTCCCCAATCCAACGGCGGAACCAGCTGCTGCCATCAAGAAACCGAACCGCGTTCCCCAATGTTCTCTTTGCGCCTTTTCCCCTTGCATTAAATAATTCCCTCCTTTTTTATAGTAGTGGAAATTAAGGTATAAAACCCTTAAAGTATATAGTACATCAAAACCGTAAAAAAGTCCAATAAGAAAACTAATGGTAAACATTAGGTATTTGATTATATTAGCACCTATTCCCATATATTTCTAACTTATGGGTTGTTATTGCGGGGATTAAGCCAGATTTTGAATGTAATTGCTGTTTGCGTTGTGAAAACCCCCGATAAAATTTTGCCTGCTCAAAAGTGTAATAATACTCAGCTGATCGGTAACAATAAAGGCAATACCGTTAAAGGAGGCTGTTTGATAAATGTCCCAACATATCCACTGTCTAGTAAACGACTGTCACTATTGGGGCCAAGGTAATGTGTGTAAAGCAAGCGAGATCATGGTGGTGTCAGACGAATTTGGGGAACAGCAGCCAGACCAGATTGATGCAACAATGGCATCCCAGTTGGAACCAACCCCTGTCGGAACTTG
>JAAYTH010000067.1 GCA_012523785.1 Bacillota bacterium
CTTTGTCACTATTGGCAGCCTCTCCTTTGAAAGGAATATAGGTGTTTGTACCTCTCAATCCTGCGTACCTGGCTTTTCCTTGGCTATCATGGCCAACAAAAACACAATTCTTTCTTTGGTCCTCATAGAGGGTTTTGTTTTTTATAAATTCATATACTATGTCTTTATCTATACATCTGTTTTGAATCAGATAGGCAAAAACATGCTTGTAAGTAGTATTTTTCTTTGGCAAGTTAAATTCTTTAACATCAGATTGTGCAGGTCGTGTTGGTCTACTGACCGGCCTGATTTGGTCGGATTGAGTTTTATGCAATATGGTTTTAACCGCCTCAACCCAGCTTTTATTCTCCATGAACATGACAAATTGTATGGGTCCGCCCCCTACTCCTTGGGAAAAGCAATTCCAACGGTTTCCCACCGGGTCAATATATAACCCACCATAACCTTCGATTTTTAAGGTTTTTCCAGCCTTTTTCGTTTCCAAGTTTGCACCATAAATATAATCCATTATGCTAGCACTATTGGCCCTAGCTATTTCTTCATCCGTAAGCCTCCTTCTTGCCATAGTGTTTAAGCTCCCTTCTATATTTTTGATACAAAAAAAGTAGATAGTTTAGTACTATCTACTCCTGGTAATGACTTTGCCAGTGGGAAAGCATGTCAAATCTCAGGTTCCCATTGGTGGTCTATTAACTTGGCAGATTCCAGAATTAAAATATATTTATTCAATTCCTCCTTAACATATTCCCTTATTAGGCTGGTCAACATATCGGGGTTATCTTGATTGTGATAGCCAGCAAGACAGTCATAATATTTACCTTGATCTTGGAATTTAATATTTATCGGGGGGTAGCCCTCTTTCATTAGTTCAAGATTTAATATCAGCCTTCCAGTCCGTCCATTCCCATCTATAAAGGGATGTATCGTTTCAAACTCCAGGTGGAATAGAGAAACCTTTTCAATTATATGCTTATCTCCAGTCTTGGTATTGTATTTGTATATAAGTTCTTCCATTAACTTGGGAATTATATAAGGTTGTGGAGGCACATTTACCGCACCCGTAATCGTAACTGGTATTCGTCTGTATCTGCCTTTTTCCTGTGGCCTATCCATAAGCACTAATGAATGAATATCTTTTATTATGCTTTCAGATAATGGGGTTTTTTCTTTCACTAAATCCTCAATGTAACAAAAGGCATCCCTATGGCCAACTACCTCTAAATGGTCCTGCAAAGGTTTCCTGCCAATGGTAATACCTTCTTTAAGGACCAGGGCTGTTTCTTGTAAGGTGAGTGTATTGCCTTCGATGGCATTGGAATTATAGGTAAAGTCTACCAGGAATTCGTCCCTCAACCGTTTTAATTCCGCGCTTGTCAGTGGTCTATAGCTATCCAACTTGGATTTCAATTCTTCAATTTCCCTAAACTGATTCAAGATATCTAACCTCCTCCCCAGTTAATCTTCTCCATCTTCCCGGGCAAAATATTCTTCTAGAAGTTTCTGTATAATTGCTTCCACATCTTTAATGGTGCGATCTTCCGTCACATACTGATTGACAATACTTTTGGTAAACTTGGCTGTAAAGCGTGGAGCTCTTTTCTTCCGTGTCTTTTTACCGGACATTATATCCTCTGCCTTGCCAGGGCTGAAGTTACCCCTGGCCAATGTTTTTAGGGCCGCTGCTTTCTTTAGATCCATTTTGTACCCTTCTCCTAGTAATGATTCTATTACTTCCTGCTGTTCTCCTTTAAGGAATGACAAGTCAACTCCGGCCATAAAAGGTATTTCATTCTCATCTAATCGCGCTTTTAGTTGGTCTATTAACATATCTATCCGTAAATATCGTGAAACATTTCGGGAGATAAATCGTATTTTTCGGAGATCCTTTCTCTTGTTTCACCAAGTGGGCCAAATTGGCCCACTTGGTCACCAGCCCAGTCCCCATCTATGTTTGAGAGGCTTTCAATCTCCTTTATTAGGTCTGTTTTTTGGCCTTGTTCCTTGATGGCTTTATGTCTCACAGTCAGTATTTTTGCTTTTTCCGAATGGCTTAATTCCGCAAAGGACCTTTGGATTAAGTTCGTTTCAGTAACAACCAGCATTGCTTCTTCATCCGTTAAACCCTCTTTTACAATTATTGGTACCTTTTCTAGTCCTGCTAAGACAGCGGCATTTGCCCGGTTGTGGCCGGATAATATTTCATAGTCATATTTGCCCACATCTTTATCTTCTAAGTCTATTATCACTGGTCGTACGATCAAGGGCATGAGAATACCATGTTCTTTGATGCTCTCCACCATGTCATCTAGTCTTTCACCTTCATAGAGCCTAAAGGGATGGTTTCCAAACGGTTTTAATCTGGATATTTCCGCTTCCTTAATGTTACTATTTGCAAGGTTATCATCCTCATCCGGAAGGTTAAATAAATCCCTCATATTTATGATTTTAGGCTTGTCCGTTTTTTTCTGTGCCATTATTTATATTCCTCCTTGTCAATTTAACCCTATAGCCTATTCTTTTCCTTTTGATTATATCACCCATTTTCCTGACTTCCTTTGGGTTTACCAAAAACAGTATTTCAGTTGCTATACTTACCGGTTTCGTTTTTTTTATTTCAATATCGAAAACCGAGGTAATTCTATCATCTCCTATAACATTTTCAATCAACCATTTATGGGTATTGAATCTTATAGTTCTTTTAGATTTAAAAGCTAGTAATCCTTCTATGAATTCCTCTTGAAATTGCCTCGCTATTGTATCCTTCTCCTTAATGTAGCTGTGTTGCCAATACCCTTTGGTATTAGCCACCGACATACCTACTTTACCGGTAAACAAGTTTACAATTATCACGTTGCTAAGTCTTTTTAATGGTACAAAGATGAGTGTTAAATAAGCAGAATAAATTATCAGAATCCATATATTTCCTCCCGTCACCCCAACTATAAAGTATGCCGCATAAATTAATGTTGACAGAATCACAAGCCGGGAAAAATGATTTTTAAATATCCAGTTAGCTATTACTACCAGTCTATGTCTTAATACTAATAATGGCAGCATATCTACATCCATTCTTGAGCAAAAGCTAGATACGCCTTTGATACCTTATTCTTGGGTTGATACTCTAGTACACTTTTCTGGTGGAGTATTGCTTCTCCAGTTTTGACAGATATGGGTATTTTGCTTTTAAATATTCTTATATCCATGCCAAAATTATCCCTGATGTATTTTACCATATTAGCAAAAGTCTTTATGATTTCCCGGCTTAGTATAGTCCTCTCGTTTAACATCGTCACTAAAATACCGTCAACACCCAGGTTAGGATTCAGTCTTTTCTTTACCCGTATGATATTATTAACAAGTAAAGATAAGCCCTTTTCAGAAAAATATTCGGGAGTAACGGGAATAAAAACTGAATAAGTATTCCTCCCCAAAAATATTATCCAATGTCTTTGCTATTTCTTTCAGGTTATCATCGCCATTTTTATTTGCAAGGTCCTTACTCTTTTGACTTGCAGTTTGTTTATTACGCCTTATTTTATATTCTTCCAAGGACAAGATTTTTCCACCAGCCATATTACCCCTCCTTAAAATTTCAATAAAAAACAGGCTCTATTATAAGCCTGTTTTCCCAAAAACCTGGTGCCATTTTGGTACCAATTTGGTACCATCCGGTATTTTATGATGCCCTACTTATACCCCTGTCTTAGCAATATTTTATTCCATATTTCAAAGAAAAGCCCAGCTATCAATTATTAGGGGGATTAAAGGAAAAGGGATAAAAGAATAAGGTTTTTCAATTTACGGATTCAAAATCCAGTGAGGGCAACCTCGTGTGGGTTCGACTCCCACCTTCGGCACCAAAAAACTTTAAGGCTCCCGGCTAGTGGCCGGAAGCCTTTTTCTTTGGGAAAGGTTTGACCATTTCATTCTTCTCCAAACTTATTGTTGACCAACTCACTCAAGGCTGCTACTGCATCCTCGGCATCTACACCCACGGCCCGGAGATTTATGGTCATTCCTTGGCGAACTCCCAAGGCCTGCACATGGATAATGCTTTTGCCGTTAACTACCTTCCCTCCCCTTTCGAGGGTTATATTGGCCTGAAATTCATTGGCCTTTTTCACAAACTCTGCCGCTGGGCGAAGGTGGAGCCCACTTTTATTCTTTATCTTTAATGTTGTCTCTACCATTTACATGTCACCCTTTTTTTCGTTTATTCCCCGAACCGAAGGGAAAGTAGCAAGGGGATTTCCTTTCTCCACCTTGTGGTGATGAATAGAAGCAAAGACTGTATTTCACTAGAAACAACTGATGCGGTCTCGTAAGAGACCACATCAGATGTTCTGCCAGTAATTAAAAGGCGGAGCATTGGGCCTGCTGGAAACAGAGAAGGGTCTGACTACAATTTTAGAGGAACAAGAGAATGATCGCTATAGAAATGAATATCCCAAAGGCTGGTGGGTCAATGTGGGTGTCGCCATAATTAAAGAGAAGGCGTGCACCCAGTTCACCTAATAAAGCACCAACAACCCCAAATATCGCACCCACAACAACACTCCCGGTAGCTAGTGCTGCCTGGCCTGCCGGCAGTGCCATATGGTGCCATACCGGGCCGCCACCAAATAGGAGACTAAAGGCAGCAATACCAAAGCCGATTACTGGGGAACCTGTAGCAAGGGAAGAATAGGCAGACACGGCACCAAGGCCAAGCCCCATAACTACCAGCATGGGAATGCCTTTCTGTGCCGGTACCCAGACATTTTCCTCAGTAGTTTGTAGTAAGCTGCCTCCTTCGGGCACCTTGCCAAAAAGACCATTGCCCCAGATAATTCTAGTCAATGAGTTGGAGACAACAACAGTTAGTGCTATAGTATCAGTAGGAAGATTAATACTTACCCAAAGAGAATTAATAATATGTCCAATAACACCGAAGACAGCACCAACAATAAGAACACCTGGATCTCCAAATTTGATCAGTGGCGTAGCAATATCTTTCCCCGATTCGATTAGATCCCCCTTGCGGGCCAGATAGGCCGCTGCGGCGACACCGCCGGAAAAGGCAATGTGGGGACCAAACATAGGCCCAAAGGCAACATTATCAATTATAGCTGCTGCTGCCGGGTCAATAAAAGAGGCAGCGACTCCAGCCATTACGGCAAGTCCTGTAAACATAAAGGCATTTACAGCACCTATTGCAGACCCGAAGAGACCACCACCGAGGGCAGCCAAAAGCAAATTCAAGTCAAACACCAAAACCATCCTCCTTTACCAAATTGTTTTTGGTACTACCATACCTTACCTACACAAAACCCCACCTATTAAGAACACTCCCTAAAGCAATTTTTCCATATGGATTGCTTCCTCCGCCGCCTTTTTCACCTGTTCCAGGTTATGGCCCATGGCAGACTCTACAACAGCTACTACCGCCCCTTCTAGGATTGGGGCATTGCTAAGTACAACCTGATCCTGCCCCTCATCCTCCAGCATTTCCACGGCTAGTTGGGTATTCAGGACCGCACTTCCCAAATCCACCAGTAACAAGACACCATCTGAACCCATTACACCCTCGATAGCTTCTTTAATCGCCAGGGGATCAGTGCCGATTTGACCGTCGGCTGTGCCACCAACTGCAGCAACAGGAACATCGCGCCCCATCTGCTGTGCAATCTCTTTTATGCCTTCCGCTGCTTTTAAACTATGGGACACAATTACCACACCAACCACCGCTATGCTCCCTCCCCTAACTTTCCAAAACTTTGAGCATAGATCTTAAAACCAGCTCCGAAGATGTCGCCCCCGGGTCCTGATGGCCAATACTCCGTTCGCCCAAGTAATGGGCACGGCCCTTCTTGGCCAGCATAGGAATGGTTGCCTCTTTACCCTTTTTAGCAGCGGCAACTGCCGCTTGAAAGCATGCCAAGGGGGCTTTATCTTCAGCGGCAGCCACAGCAAAGGCTTCCGCTGCTGGTTCCAAGGCGTCGACCATGGTCTTTTCACCGACAACGGCCTTGCCCCTCCTCTTGATACCCTCCAACCCGGCTGCCAACATCATCTTAAAATCGCCATTGGATAATTCTTCTTTTCCCTCGGCAACCTTACCAAATTCCATAAAATAGGTACCATAAAGAGGTCCCGCCGCTCCCCCCACAGCGGAGATAAGGCTCATCCCTACATTTTTGAAGATGCTGCCAATATCCTTATCCACAACAGTAGGGAGCCTTTCCAGTACTTTGCGAAATCCCCTATCCATGTTAATGCCGTGGTCTCCGTCACCAATAGCGCTGTCGAGTTCGGTGAGGAATATCTTATTCTCGGCCATACTAATAGCCATTTCCTTTATCATGGCAACTATTTGATCTTTAGCTACCTTCATACTGGTACCCCCTTACCCCGACTTCGGGTCTATTGTTATTTTACCTGAGACCCACCTCCCTTTGCAATTCTGATGGGTTTTTCCACGGTGCTTTCGCATAGAGCCTTTATCCTAAGCCTATTAAACTATCATTCCCAATACTCCTTCAGAATACTTCCAATGCCGAAATGCAAATAGCTTTGTTCCGCGGGAAAAACCCTCGGGAAAAAGGGAAAAAACGGAACTGTCACTATATAACTATTCGTTTCTCCAATATAGAAACCCTGCAAAATTAGGAAAATAATTTGGATATCTTCTCCAGAAGCAAATTATAATCAAAGGCGGGGTGTAATACCCCGCCCCATCGCTATCGTCTAATCTGCCCCGAACCCAGTATTATATACTTAATAGTTGTTAATTCTTTAAGCCCCATGGGCCCACGGGTATGAAGTTTCTGGGTGCTTATCCCAATTTCAGCCCCAAAACCAAATTCAAATCCATCGGTAAAGCGTGTAGAGACATTGACATAAACGGCGGCGGCATCTATCTCCTCGAGAAAACGCCGGGCTCTATTATAATTCTCTGTAACGATGGCCTCTGAATGTCCCGTACCATATTTATTTATATGCTCAATAGCTTCGTCTAACCCGTCCACAACCTTAACAGAAATAACATAGTCCAGGTATTCAGTTGCCCAATCCTCTTCTTGGGCCACCTTTACACTGGGGCATATTTTTTTTGTTTCAGGGCAGCCCCTAACCTCCACACCTCCTTCTTCCAAAGCCTTGATTATCGGGGGTAGGAATTGATCCGCCACCAACCGATCAACCAGCAGGCTCTCAGCAGCGTTACATACACCGGGGCGATGGGTTTTGGCATTATAGGCTATTTGTTCGGCCATTTCCAGATCAGCCTCACCGTCAACATAAACATGGCAATTACCAATACCTGTTTGAATAATAGGAACGGTGGCATTTTCAATTACGGTCTCTATGAGCCGGCTGCCACCCCGGGGGATAAGAACATCAATATAATCATTGAGGCGCATCATTTCAACGGCGGCAGCACGATCTGTGGTTGCTATCAATTGAATCGCGCCGGCGGGAATTCCTGCAGCAGTGGCGGCCTGGCTAATGACTTTCACTATGGCCCTATTAGAATTAATGGCTTCTGAACCACCCCGAAGGACGACGGCATTTCCCGCCTTCAGACATAACCCAGCCGCATCCACGGTAACATTAGGACGGGCCTCATAAATAATACCAATAACCCCCAGCGGCACCCTCATCTGGCCCACCTGTAGGCCGTTAGGCCGGCGCCACATAGAAATTATTTCTCCAACAGGATCCGTTAAGGATTGCAAGGTCCGTAATCCTTCGGCCATAGCCGCAACCCGCCCACTGTCAAGGGCCAAACGATCCAACAGGGCGGCGGAAAGTCCTTTCTCCCGGCCCGCTTTTAAATCCTTGGCATTGGCATTGATAATATAATCTTCCTTTTCCTCCAGGGCCACTGCCATGGCCTCCAAGGCCTGATCCTTAATCCCGGTTGCTAGATGGGCCAGGGCCCCAGCAGCCTTTTTTGCGGCAGCAGCCTGTTCAATCAATTGGCTCATTATTTTTCCTCCTTTTTTCCCTTCGTCTAGTTCAAAGTGTAATATTTTTGACACTATTTACCTTCTGGAACAGGTAAAAACAATGTTCCAGTTTTCTCTCCAGCTAAAATTTGCCGGAGTATGGAGGGGTTTTCCCCATTGGCAACCACAACAGGTATTTGCGCTGCATTGGCTGCCTTGGCCGCTATTATCTTGGTGCCCATTCCACCTACTCCCAAGGCACCACTGGTCGTAGTAGCCAATTCTTCAATATCCGCAGTTATCCCAGTCACCAGGGAAATAAGTTTTGCGTCTTTGTCAGATCGGGGGTCCGCCGTGTATAGGCCGTCAATATCTGAAAGAATAATCAATAAATCCGCATCAATTAAAAGGGCTACCTGGGCGGAAAGGGAATCATTATCGCCAAATTCAATCTCATCAACAGCCACGGTATCATTTTCATTTACAATAGGGATTACATTCAATCTAAAGAGGGTATTGAAAGTATTAACGGCGTTGCGGTAGCGTTTACCATTATCTATGTCTGCCTTTGTCAGCAGTATTTGTGCCACAACACAGCTATATTCCCCGAAGATCTTCTCATACACCTGCATCAAAATTCCTTGGCCAATGGCAGCCATGGCTTGTTTTTCTTTAGTGGTTCGGGGGCGACCACTTAAGCCCACTCGGCTTGTACCTACTACTATGGCACCGGAGGTAACCAAAACAACCTCTTTGCCCTGATTGGATAAATCAGCTAGCTCCCGCACCAATACCTCTATACGGCCCAGATTCAATTTTCCTGTCTCATGGGTTAGGGTGGAGGTGCCAACCTTGACCACAATACGGTGTGCGTCTTGCAATTTCTTTCTATCAATTTGCATTTAATCCTCCCCTTTTTCCGGCATTATTTAGTGTAATTGTATAGTCGCCAAAAACGGTATCTCCTTTACTTAACATTTGCCCTTCCCCGGTAAACCAACCCCCTGATACCATCTACTGTAACCACATCTTCTTTAGCCAAAAGTTCCAGGGCACCTTTGGCCCCCACCACAACCGGGATGCCCAAATTTAACCCCACCACAGCGGCGTGGGAAGTAAGCCCGGGCCCTTCGGTTATTATAGCGCTTGCCTTTTCCAAGAATGGCATAAATTCTTTGTCAGTCATTAGGGTTACTAGTATATCGCCGGGTTGGAAATTTCGCTGGAAATCCCGGGGGGTTTTACCCAGGCAAATTCTGCCGGTGGTCGCCCTTTGCCCAATCCCTACTCCCCGCAATAAAACATTGCCAACGGTATGTACTTTAAGCAAATTGGAAGTCCCCGGAATGCCTACGGGGTGGCCGGCGGTAATAACAACCAGATCCCCTTCCTTAATATATCCCCCCTTCAATCCAGCGGCAACAGATTTGTCTAACATTTCATCAGTATCACTGCTTTGTGCCTCAAGCACTGGAATTACGCCCCAAACCAATGTCAGCCGCCGCAAAACTTCCCCCTTTGGTGTCACAGCTATGATGGGTGCCCGGGGCCTATGCCTGGCCACCATCCGGGGGGTATAGCCCGACTGGGTTGCCGTAAGAATAGCATTGGCCTGCAGATCATGGGCGGTGGTACAGGTGGCATAACCAATGGCATCGGTTATAGTTTGATGAGGAGATTCACTTTTTCGGCCTAGTAAGCCTTCATAATCCAGTTCTTTCTCCGCCCGCCGGGATATACGATCCATGTTTTCCACTGCCTCGACGGGGAAAGACCCGGTGGCAGTTTCAGCCGAAAGCATCACCGCGTCACTGCCATCCAAAATAGCATTGGCCACATCGCTGGCTTCTGCCCTGGTTGGCCGTGGTTTGTCCACCATTGACTCTAACATCTGGGTAGCTGTAATCACCGGTTTACCCGCCCGATTGCACTTTTTGATCATAAGTTTTTGCAAAAAGGGTACTTCCTCGGCAGGCACTTCTACACCCAAATCCCCCCGGGCCACCATCAAACCATCGGCAACCCTCAGAATTGCATCCAGGTTTCCCACACCTTGGGCATTCTCTATTTTAGCAAGAACGGGAATTTCTGCCCCTTCTTCTTCTAAGAAGCGCTTTATTATCAGAACCTCATCGGCCCGTTGGATAAAAGAAGCAGCAACATAGTCAATGCCATGCTCTACACCAAAACTGAGGTCCTTATAATCCTGTTCCGACAAAGGTGGCAGTGAAACCCGGGAATCGGGAAGATTGATTTTTTTGCGATCACTTAGCCTTCCCCCGTGGATAACGCGGCACTCCACATCTATCCCGTCTGTTGCCATCACCTGCAAGTGAATCAAACCATCATCCAGAAGGATTGTGTCACCTACTGCCACATCCTCCGCAAAGGGAGCATATTGCACAGCCACCCTTCTATTATCTCCCTTTATCTCTCTGGTGGTAAGGGTAAATGTTTTTCCTTCTTCTAAAAAAACGCTGCCGGTTTTAAAGGTCCCAATACGGATTTCGGGACCCCGTGTATCTAAAAGAATCCCCAGGGGATAACCCAACTTTGAAGCCACAGAACGCAGTGTCTGTATCCGTTGTTTCTGTTCTATATGACTTCCATGGGAGAAATTTAAACGGGCCACATTCATTCCCGCCAGCAACATCTTCCTGATGGTTTCCGCTGTCTCACTGGCCGGCCCAATAGTACACACGATCTTGGTTCTCCGCACCATGCCATCCCCCCTCTCTATTTTAATTACAATCTTACCTATTTACACATACTTTGACTACTAATAAGTTAACCGGGAGCAACTTCCTATATTATGACTGTATTAAGAATTGCATGGGCCTCCTCTGCTTCTGATTCCGGGACCAAGATTTCTACGTTGCCCGAATCTCCAAGGTGGGGAACACCTACAGCCCGGAGCATGGCTAAAATTCCTTCATTATCCAAAATACCCTTCAATGTTTCAGCCTCGATTCGATTGCGGGCAATATATACCACAGTCCACATACCCTTATTGGAACCTCCTTTTCCCTTATCGTAATTATTCTCAACTACGTTTGGGGTAGAGCCCTTATCCCATGTTTTCGTCTTACCAGTAGCAGAATCCTTTTATCTTGTAAGAAATTTTCCCTTTGGTATTTGAATCATCCCTTTGATACGCAACCAGTACTTTTTAGTGCCACTTCCCCAGTTCCCAAAATCACCTCCAGATCCACCATAAGCTCTTCTTTTAATTCCACGGTCAGATGGCGGGGGGCTTGATGTAAAACCTTTTCCTGCTGGAAATATAAATAGACGGGGTGGGGACCGGGATGCCGCCGCAACAATTGAAAAACCTGATCCAAAATTAACTTTTTCTTCTGGTTGGGAAGGCGCAGATAAAGGCCCACTTCTCCTTCTTTTTTTAGGTTAGAATCAAGGCCCGAAATCTTATTGGCAATCACCTTTACCTCTGATTCCTGCCAATTAACTACACCTTCTATCAAAAGGCAGGCGCCCTCTTTCAATAAAGTTCGGCTGTTGCCAAAGAGCCGGGGAAATATAATAACCTCTACAGAGCCGGTGAGGTCTTCCATGGTCGCAAAGAGCATGGGCTCCCCCTTTTTGGTTAATATTTGTTTTCCCGTGACAAGTATACCTCCCAAAACCACCCGTTCTCCATCGGTAAGTTCCCGTAATTCCCGGCTATTAATAGTATGCTGGCGCAGGTAATCAGAATAAGCAGCCAAGGGGTGGCTGGTAATATAAAAACCTATGGTTTCCTTCTCCAGCGCCAGGAGTCGCTCAGGGGTAAATTCGGCTACCCGGGGAAGTCTATAATCCTGGGACTTGTCAGTCTCAAAAAGGTTAAAAAGGGAATGTTGTCCACTCATTTTATCCTGCTGATACTGTTGCGCCATTTCAATAACCTCATCCAAACCCGCTAATAACTGGGCGCGGGAAGCTTCTAAAGAGCTAAAGGCCCCGCATTTGATGAGACTTTCAATTACCCTCTTATTAACTATCCTCAAGTCTACCCGACGGCAAAAATCAACTAGGGAAAGAAATTTGCCTTCTTCCTGGCGGGCGGAAATAATATTATTAATAGCACCCTTGCCAACATTCTTGACAGCCGCCAAGCCAAAACGGATTTCCCTCCCAACAACGCTAAAGGCATCCCTGCTTATATTAATGTCAGGCGGTAAAATACCAATCCCCATCCGGCGACATTCGTCAATATATAAAGCTACCTTGTCGGTATTCTCCATGACACTGGTGAGTAGGGCTGCCATATATTCAACGGGATAATTTGCTTTCAAGTAAGCCGTCTGATAGGCCAACTGAGCATAAGCAGCCGAATGGCTCTTATTAAAGCCGTAACCCGCAAAGTGGGACATCAAATCAAAAATGCGGTTGGCCACATTACCAGGGATCCCTTTTTCCACCGCCCCCGCTATAAACTGTTCCCGTTGGGCAGCAATAGCCTCGGGGTTTTTCTTGCCCATGGCCCGCCGCAGGAGATCAGCTTGGCCAAGGCTAAAACCCGCCAACTCACTGGCAACCTGCATAACCTGTTCCTGGTAGAGGATAACACCATGGGTTTCGGCCAAAATGGGTTCTAAAGCAGGCTGTAAGTACTCGACTTCCTTCAACCGATGTTTGCGGGAGATGTAATCCTCCACCATGCCGCTCCCCAAGGGGCCCGGCCGGTAAAGAGCCACCAGAGCCACAATATCTGCCAAAGAGGTGGGGCGCATTTCCTTGATCAGGTTGCGCATTCCCACACTCTCTAATTGAAATACCCCTGCCGTATCCCCTTTTTGTAAAAGATCATAGGTTGTGGAATCATCTTCCGGTATTGAATCTGGTTTAACTATAACACTACGACTGTCGTCTATTATTTTAAGGGAATTTTGAATGACCGTTAGGGTACGTAACCCTAAGAAATCCATCTTCAATAAACCAAGCTCCTCGATGGTTTCCCAGGGGAACTGGGTGGTAACTACTCCTTCTGATGTCCTTTGTAAAGGTACATACCGGGTCAGGGGTTCCTTAGAAATGACCACACCGGCTGCATGGACGGAGGCATGCCGGGGAAGTCCCTCCAGGGAACGTGCCGTTTCTATTAGATGTTTTAGGGAGCGATCACCTTGCACCAACCCTGCCAGTTCTCTATTGACTTCTAAAGCCTTGTCAATAGTCATCCCCGGTTCCATGGGGATCAGTTTTGCCAAGCGGTCAACTTCCCCATAGGGGAAACCATATACACGACCAACATCTCTAATGGCACCCCGGGCTGCCATGGTGCCGAAGGTGATAATTTGGGCTACTTTTTCCGAGCCGTAGCGCTTAATCACATAATCTATAATTTCCCCCCGGCGGTCGTCGCAAAAATCAATATCTATGTCGGGCATACTCACCCGTTCTGGATTCAAAAAACGTTCAAAAAGAAGGCCATGGGCCAGGGGATCCACATTTGTTATTCCCAGGCAGTAGGCTGCTAAGCTGCCTGCGGCAGAACCACGGCCGGGGCCAACCAGTATTTCCCTTTCCCGGGCAAAGCGAACCAAATCCCAGACAATGAGAAAATAACTGGCATAGCCCATCCTTATTATGACATCCAGCTCGTAATTCAATCGCTCCTCCCGGGCGGGGGAAAAGGACCCATATCTTTTCTTAAGCCCTTGGCGGCAAAGGGTGGTCAGATATTCCCCCGCCTCCACATCCTCCGGTAAAGTGAAATGGGGAAGATGTAGCTGCCCAAAATCCAATTCTACCTGACATCTATCTGCTATGATTAAAGTATTGGCAAGGGCCTCCGGGACCTCAGAAAAAAGAGCGGCCATTTCAGAATCCGATTTAAGATAAAATTCCTCACCGGGAAAACGGAGGCGCCCAGCATCATTCATAGTTTTTCCCGTTTGAATACAAAGAAGGACATCGTGGGCTTTGGCATCACTTTTTTTTACATAGTGAACATCATTGCTGGCCACCAGGGGGATACCCAGCTCCCGGCCCAAACGAATTAGTTTTGGGTTTACTTCCCGTTCCTTTCCCATTCCGTGATCCTGCAACTCCAGGAAAAAACAGTCGGGCCCAAATAAATTTTTATAAAACAAAGCAGCTTCCCGGGCCCCGTCCATATCTCCCTGTAAAAGGCGGGTGGGAATTTCCCCGATGATACACCCGGAAAGGGCAATCAGGCCCTTACTGTAAAGGGAGAGTAATTCCCTATCTACCCGGGGCTTATAATAAAATCCATGCAAGTAAGCCTCGGATACCAAGGTCATTAAATTTTGATATCCCTCCTGGTTTTCTGCCAAAAGTACTAAGTGATATAGATTGTCATCCACCCGGGGTTGCCGATCAGCCATGGTCCGGGGGGCAACATAGACTTCACAGCCTAAAATGGGCCTGATCCCCTGTTCAAGACAGGCCTTATAAAAATCAACCACACCATACATGACGCCATGGTCTGTAATAGCCAGGGCCGGCATCTCCAACCGGGCAGCCTCTGATACAAGATCGGGTATGCGCCCCGAACCGTCCAAAAGGCTGTATTCAGTATGGACATGAAGATGAACAAAACCGGACATCTTTTTTCCCCCTTGGGATACTTCCTAGCTCAGATTTTCCGGAACCTCATATTTTATACTTCCTGATTACTACTAAACGGGTAACGGCACAATGGCCCTTAATGCTTTGCAAATACCGCTTTAATAGTCATCTAAATAGTAAAAAAGCGCCCCCGGCGCCCCTATAACTTAAAGGGAAAGGTATCTGGCTTTTGTTCCCGGGATAATAATTCTTCTATCCCGATGGCAATCCCCTGGGGTGTAAAAAGAAATATAAACTGACCAATCTTCCGCATATCTCCGTTTAAGATATAAGTTGCGCCACTCATATAGTCGACAATACGTTGGGAAACAGCATGGGGAAGTTCCTCCAAATTAACAATAACAGGACGGCCCTCCTTGATATAAGCAGCAATCTGCTTTGTTTCTTCGAAGGCATTAGGCTTTGTAACCTTAATTTGGTGTTGGCCCAAATCCATGTCAAATTGATATGCTTCCTGCTCTTGCAACTGTTCCCCCCGCTCAAATCCCAGGGAATATAAAATACGATGAAAGAAGTTTGCCATATCCCTTCACCCTTCCCAAAAAATCAACTAACACTTGTTTTCCTTACGGCCTATACATCGGCTGTAAAAATATCTTCGGGCGACAAATAATTCCGCGAAGTTACTATGGTAATAGCTTGCAATATTGACATCTTATTCGACATTATGCCACTGTTTCCTGCCCCAGCTAATTTTTTTCGCCCTCTTCCCCCTACTTACCCAGCCCCAGCATCCCGGGGCCAAGGGGCGAGCAATTCTTATTATCTTCACTTACTAAAGGATCACGGGTATTTCCCCCAGCAGTGAAACCCCCTTCAGGGTTACCCTACAATCATAAGCATAGACTTTAACTCCGGCCTTAGCCGCCCGGACCAAGGCTATAGCAAAGTTTTTATCAGTATTCCAGTTGGGGGAAAAGGTGCAAGCATCTGCCCTTTGAATAATAAAAAGCGCAGCAGCCCCATAGCCATCTTGCCGTGCAGCCGTCAGTTCAGTAAGGTGCCGTGTACCCCTATCAGTAGGAGCATCGGGGAAAAGGGCTTGCTGCCCTTGCACCAGGGTTACCGACTTTACCTCCAAAAGGTGGGTATTCTCCCCCTGTTGAAGGCGAAAATCTATTCTGCTTGATCCATAGTTTACCTCCCGCTCAATTCTCCATCCATCCCCAAAGGGCGGGAGGGCCCCCTTTTGCAAACTACGATAGACCAATAGGTTGGGCAGGCGGGAATCTAGCGAAACCAAGATCCCGTCTTTATGAGCCAGGATCAAATCAAAGGGAGTTTTCCTGTGGGCACCACCTTTAGGTAACAGAAATACCTTCGCCCCCGGATACAATAACTCCTGCATCCGCCCAGAACTGGGCACATGGGCCAAAACTTCCTCCCCCTTGATTTTCACCCGGGCCACAAATCGGTTCGGCCGCTCTATAAACAATCCTTCCCGGGGTGTTTCAGTAAATACTATCTGCACGGCAGCCTTCCCCCCTCATTTGTTCAGAGTTTCTGGACAAAACGATATAGGTCCTCCATATGACCTTGAAATTCAGTAAGGGGAGCTTCATTGGTGCGGTTGATCAACTGGTCTTTAAGGAGAAATGTTTCGATTCCCACATCCCTAGCACTTAGGTCCTCCTGCACATCATTTCCGATCATGAGGCATTCCGATGCCCTCCGCCCCAGGCGGGTGAGGATTTCAGCATAATACTCAGAATGGGGTTTGCAAAAATGCATTATTTCGTAGCTAGTAACCAACCGGTAGGGAAAACCAGCAACATCGGCCCATTTTAGGCGTTGTTCTACGGCCAACCGGGGAAAGACCGGATTGGTTGCTATTACCACTTCCAGACCTTTGTCCAGGGCACACTGGATAGTTTTCCTTGCCAAAGGTTTAGTCCGGGAGTGTTTTGATAGATCAGCAAAATCATTCTGGTAGAAATCCATGAAAAGTGGCAGTAAAGCCTCTTTAGATAAGGGGACCCGGGGAACAAAATCCGCCATAAAAGCCTCCTCATTGGTCACCCCCGGATCTTTATTCCCGATCATAGCCTCGGTACTGGCCAACAGACTATGAATAAATTCCTCCGGATCTATTATATCAGCAAAACGCTTAGTAAGAGCGCGAAAATAAATGGGGAGAAATATATTCATGTCCAAGTCAAGAAGTGTACCATCTAAATCAAAAAGCAATGTACGATACATAACCGGCCTCCTTGGGCGATAATTATCCCATTATCCTTTAAGCAGTAGCAATAAGATTCACTCAAGAAATACTTATTCCTTAACCCCAGCAGTCGCCGCCCCCTGGCAGTTAAATTACTTGCACCGAATAATCTATTACCTCGGCCTCAGGCAAGCGTTCCAAAAAATGAATGACACCCTGCAGGCTACGGCTGGCATGTCCACCCTCATTGCTCACCCAGGCAAATCCCAAGGTAAGCTGCCGCCACCTATCCTGATTACCAATCTCAGCAGCGGAAACATTAAAACGGCATCGGATTCGATCCATTATACTCCTGACCACCCGCCTTTTATCTTTGAGGGAATTGGTTCCGGGTATATATAAATCCACAATGGCTGTTCCTATCACCACTTGGCTTCACCCCACATCAATATTTTCTTCTTAACGGCAATAGACTAGTACCGCCACCGTCCCACCGGCAGCAGAGGCTAATAGGTTGACAATATCATTGTCAAGCCATTTAAACCCCCGATAGTAAAGGGTTTTTTGGCCACAGTGTTCCCTGTTTTCCGTTTCAGCACCACAGAGGGGGCATTGAAACATAACTTGGCAGGTGGCACCCAAAATACTATCACAAAAACAACCCGCTACCCCTCCCAACAAAGCAGCCACAAGTGGCCTGCCAATAAGCTGGGTCGTCTCGCCGGAAAGAAATAGCCCCACCTGGGCCACAAGGCCCACCAATAAGGCCCCCATAGCGGCCGCCCCAGTACCTAAAAGAGATACACCGCCACTGGTTCCCGGTGGTACCTCATCCCACGACAATAAGGAACGAGGATTACTTTTACTTAGCACCCCAATTTCAGTTGCCCAAGTATCGGCATTGACAGTAGCCATTACCCCCAAAAATAGACCGAAGGCTACCTCCAAAGGTATAATGATGTGGGAAAGCACCGCCAGCAAACTGCCCAAGCCTCCATTGGCCAAGGCCTGACCAAAATCACGTTTACCTGTTTTCGCGAAATTTGCCGCCACCTCCCCCTTTTGCTCCTTTTGAAAATGGGAGAGGGCACTGCCGGAAATAAAAAAAACCATAAGAAGAATAAACCAAAGTGCACCACCGAAGCCCATGATCAGGGTACCCACCAAAACAGCTCCCCAAAAACCGCTTTTTGACAAGGATGCCTTTTGATATCCTAACCAGGCCACCAGTGAACTGGCTCCCAATCCACACAAAAGTAAATACATTGTTTTCCCTCACTTCCAAACAGATCTACATCTAATGCTACATGAGAAGTGCAGCGCCGGAAGTAACCAATGGTACCAAAATATTATCAAGACCGGCTCCGGAAACCGCCTCTACACCGGTGGCTATTAGCGCAAGTATAAATCCGCGTGCCATCGCGTCTCCCATCCCCAGGGGGGTAAGTACCCCTAAAAAAAGGGCTATAGCTAAAAAAGAAAAGGCAAACATGGCTAAAGAGCCCTCAACACTCTTTCGATTGCCGAAGATACTATAAAAATGCTTTCCCCATCTTTGTCCCACGATAGCAGCAAAGCCATCTCCCCAAGTCATGGCCATAATTCCTATCCCACCCAGGTGGGGAACAGTATCCCATGATAACCAAACCAAAACACTAAGGGAAATCGGAAAATATATTGTCCCCAGGTTGCCCTTTTCTTCCATTTCCATAGACTTAAAGATATTCAAGCGGTAGGAAACATAATTAAGTATAATAAAAGTCGCCGGTGGTATAATGGCAAAAATCTTGTCCGTGAAGAGGAAAAGGGCTAATATGTACCAATTACCCACCCCTATATGCACAAATTTACGCGTAAACTCCGCCGATAATTTCCATCCCTTGCGTATACCCTCTCCCAAAAATAGCACACCAAAGACATAAATATAAGAGGCCAATAGACCCAACCAATTGTTATTCATGCAATTACTCCCCTCTTCCCCTCCTCAAAATGTTGCCAGGCCCTTACCGTGTATTATGAAAAAACCTCTTTCTCCCCGGGCCCAAAAGTATCCACTGTAACCAAGGCTAACTAAAAGGAACCCTTCAACAATCCCCCAGAGCCAGCCAGATCTCTTCCTTCACAAAGGGATCAGTTTCACCGCCAACACCCCTTTCCAATACCCGCTTTGCCCGTCTATCTTTCAAACGACCCAGGGCCCAGGCTGCATGGCCCCTGATGAGGGGCCGGGGATCTTGGAAAGAGCCTTCCAGCACAGGCAATAAATCCGGATCGCCAAGATTTCCCAAAGCTATCAGGGCATTGCGCTGTAGCAGGGTCCTCCCCCTCCAGCCAGCAGCATTATCGCCGAAGAGGGCCTTAAATTCCTTGTTATCCAGGCTGAGGATCTGCACAAGTTCCGGCCAATGTCCCGGCCCCCGGGGGAAAAACTCCCGCTGTGCCGTTACCGGGACCTTGTGGTTATAAGGGCATACCTCCTGACAGGTGTCACAGCCATAAAGCCTAAGTCCCAGCGCCGGCCGCATTTTTAGGGGAAAATAACCCTTCTTCTGAGTAAGGTAAGACAAACAGCGTTCGGGATTTAATATCCCCGGGGCCCTTAGGGCACCGGTGGGGCAAGCCTCCAGGCAGAGTTCACAATCACCACAGGTATTTTGCTTAAAAACAGAAGGGGGAAACTCTATAGTGGTCAAGATTCCACCCAACACAACCCAGGAGCCAAGCCTAGTAATAATTAAAGTGTTTTTACCAAACCAACCCAATCCCGCCCGGTGGGCAACCTCCTTGTCCAAAAAAGGGCCAGTGTCAACAAAGGTCAGGTTTTGGGAGCCAGGCACCTCCCGTTGTAGAAACCTTCGCAGCAACTCTAGTTTTAGACCCATAATCCGGTGGTAGTCCTGACCCCAAGAGAAGCGGGCCAAATAGCCCCTGTCTCCCCCGGGGCGGGGCAAATCCCCCTGATAGTAGGATAAACCCACAGCAATAAAACTTTTCGCCCCCGGCATAACCCGGAGGGGATCACAGGCCCTGTCTATATTTGCCGGAGCAAAGGGGGTATACAGCCCTTGTTGCTTTC
>JAAYTH010000010.1 GCA_012523785.1 Bacillota bacterium
AGATCCTTCGCTTCGCTCAGGATAAAACTTACCGGGGGTTGCTGCTTAACAGTTATATTTGGATTTAATAGCCCCCCTTCACCCTGGTTAGACGGGCTAGCATCTTTGGACACTGCCGGGCGGTAACATCCGGCCCGGTAATTTCTAATAAGGCGATTTGGGGAAACCCAGCCGATACTTGCCCCGGGTCTCAACGCCACCGACTCCGGAAAGGCCGGTAATTGTTGCCTGGAGGGCATCGGCAATGGCCAAGGTCTGTCCAATGGGGGTGTAGGCTACCTTCTCCGAAAGCAGGACCGGATCCAGGCAGTGGATGAGGACCCGCTGGGGAGAACTGGCAAAGTTTGCCCCGGCCTTAATAAGAGCTTCGTAATGGGATTGGCAGGCCCCGGCGATTATAATCAAGTTATCCAGATTGGTTTCATGATGCCGGGCCATATGGACCGCCTGGACAAAGGCCGGGGAATTGCGGTAGCTGGCCAGATCGTGGAAGTCCCGGCGGTCCTTCAGGAGGCCATCATGCCCCGTCAAGACCAAAATATCCGGCTGGTATTCCTCCAGTAATTCCCTCACCCGATGGGGCATTTCTGCCTCGGGCAGGCACAGGCCATAGGCCTTCACATCCAGCTGTTTGTATGTGCTGAGGCAAATTTCCAGGTATTCCTCATCTCCATCCAGGTGGAGGACAGAGCCGGGGACTTCAAAAAAAGGGGGGGCATGGTCCTCCCCAGTGCGGTATAAATACAGATCTGCCATCACCTGCTCCCGGCGGCTGGAAGCCTCCCCCAAACACCTCTGGTTGCGCCGAATTACCTTCTGGCGAAAGGCCCGCAGGGCCTCGGGGGAAACCCGCTCCAGATCTTCTAGGGGGGCATCGGCACACAGCCTGACATCCAGGCCCTTGAGGAAAGCCATCGCCCCCGGCCCCTTCCCGTAGATCTTGGCTACCTTAAAATAGACATCCATCCCATAGGATTTTCTTCCCACCACATCTCCAATTTTAATATTAGCCATGTTCCCGCCTCCTTTTGAAAAGGATCCCCTTATACATTATGTAGGTGTTTGGCGGGGGGTGATAAAAAAGATGAAGGGAAATAAACTCCCCTTCACCTTTTAATCTTCTTACCCTTTAATTCCTAGCCCGGCGGGGTCTATTAGCCCCCAATACTGGGTTTCTCGTCCTTCATCCTCTTTAGTACATTATTTGCTTCCACCACCAGGAAGATGGCCAAGATAAAGAGGAGAACACCGGGGATACCCAGGACATAGTTCCCGGCACCTAAGTTATCCCGGATGAGGAAAACCAGGGCCGTCAAGGTGGCGGCAAACATGAAGAACATGGGATACATGGTAGGACGGGTTTCCCGGTTAAGGGATGTCAGCCAGACTGTGGCCGTCAGCAGGGCCAGGGCTGCCAAGAGCTGGTTGGCACTGCCGAATATGGGCCAGATGGCGGCCCAGTTACCCGAAATAGCCAGGGCACCGGCCAATACAACTGTTACTAAAGTACCGATGTACTTGTCGGCCAGGCCCGGGGCCCGGGTGGCGAAGAATTCTTCCCAGGCGTAGCGGCCCAACCGGGTGGCTGTGTCCAGGGAAGTCAAGCAGAAGGCGTTGACGGCCAGGGCACCAAAGGTGGTGCCAAAGGCCACTGGGATACCAAAGTGGCTCATAAACTGTCCCACACCGGCGGAAAAAACTCCGGTGGGGCCGCCCATTTCCACCAGGGCTGTGTCATAGCCATCTTTACTCAGGTAAGCCACTGTAGCCAAGGCTACCAGGGCCAGTACCCCTTCAATTAACATACCCCCATAGCCGATGACCTTGGCATCCTTTTCACTGGCCAACTGCTTGGAGGTGGTACCGGAGGATACCAGGGAGTGGAAGCCGGAAATTGCACCACAGGCCACCGTCACAAAGAGCATGGGAAATAGATAGCCAGCACCGGTCTTCCAGGCCACAAAGGCCGGAAATTCCAAAGTAGGATTGCCAATAATAAGTCCGATGAGGGCTCCGAACAAGCTGGCATAAAGTAAGAAAGAGTTCAGGTAGTCCCGGGGCTGGAGGAGAATCCAGACCGGCAGTACCGATGCGATGAAGATGTAGAAAAGGCAGAACCAGGTCCAAAATGTCTCCGAAGCATAGATGGGAAATTGGACCCCCAACCAGACACAGAGGAAGAGGAGGATAACGCCGACTACTGTGGCCATCCCCAGGGGAACCTTGTAGCGGTGAATAGCCAGGCCGAACCCCGCCGCCAAAACCATAAACAGGAGGGATGTGGTGGCCACCGCTGGAACAGCCACAAAGGTACCGACAACCAGGATGGTGAAGACCGCCACCACCAGGACCAGGGTCAAGTAAGAGAAGCAGAGGAAGAAAAATTGACCCCGCTCACCGATATGGACCCGGACTACCTCCCCGATGGATTTCCCCTCATGGCGGGCCGAAGCAATTAAAGCAGAATAATCGTGGACCCCGCCGAAAAATATACTTCCCAGGACTACCCAGAGGAACACCGGCACCCACCCGAAGACGGCGGCCGCAATAGGCCCGGTGATGGGACCAGCACCGGCAATACTGGCAAAGTGGTGTCCCAGAAGGACCGGGGCCTGGGTAGGCACATAGTCGACACCATCATACATGGTTTCAGCCGGTGTCTTGGCTTCGGGATCGATGACCAGCACCTTCTCCGCCAGGTACTTACCATAAAAGACATAGCCAATAAACAAGAGGATAGCACCCAATACGACCATTAAGGTGGTACTCATTCGACCAGACCTCCCTTTGATCTAGGGTCTTAAACCCTTCTTTTGCCATGGGCCTAACCACAACTTTCCCCCACCTCCCTTCCCCCGGGCACCCGATAGGCCTCCCGCAGCGGGCGTCCGGCCCTATTGGTATATACCCTGGCGGCAGCTAAATCCACCGCCAAAAACCTCACCTCACACCAACCCTGAAGGAAAAACTTAAAATTACGGCTGTAGCGGAACTTTTCCACCCTGGGACAAGCCTCTGGAACAATACCTTCCGCAGCCACCAAAACCCCGGTCAGGGCCGAGGACATATGCTCATCACTGGGAACAATTAGCTCCTCAACGGCCCCCTTGAGGTAGGCACAAAAATCCTCAACCCCCTGGGGTGTAAGGAGCTGCTGCTCTTGCACCAGGACTATTTCATGATTTTCATAGGCATAGAGGGTGATCTTCCTGGTGAAAAAATATTTTTCATTGCGCATCTTAAATCTGGCCACCAAATCCATGCTTCGACCAGCCACAGTTTCCCCCCACGACAGATCGAAATAAGGTTCCAACCGTTCACCGATGGTCTGTAAATATTTACCTTTAGCGGGCATGGGCTAGACTCCCCCTTACCATGATAATATCAAAAACCGCCGACCCCCAGCCACCAGATTGGGATCAGCGGTATAAATTGCCACCCGAACGGTTCTATATCCAGGCCAAGCGGTTTAAGCCTTTAAAGGATCAAACCCAGTCTTTCCCGCAGTACCGGCGCCCGCCGCCGGCTGACCGGTATTTCCATGTGTTCACAATCATCCATCAAGAGCAGGTAGCTGCCGTGAAACCAAGGGATAATCTCCGCAATATGATCGATATTCACCAGATAACCCTTGTGAGCCCGGAAAAAACGGCAGCCCAGCCGTTCCTCTAATTCAGTCAGGGTGCTGCGCACCTGGTATTCTTTCCCCTTTGTCTTGACAAGTACATCCTTATCCCGGCAATAGGCGGCACAAATATCTTCTACCGGCAACAGCACAATGCGGTCATTTATATCCACCGGCAACCGGGCCGGTTCCTCTCCCTCCCTTATTTTTTTTAGCAGGGCCCCCAGGCTCCGGGCCAGCTCCCCCGGCCGGTGGGCGGCCCGCAGGGACAGGAGCCGCTGCACTGTCTGGGCCACCCGTTCTTCCTGAAAGGGTTTTAAAATATAATCCACCGCCCTCACCTGAAAGGCCTGGAGGGCATAGCTGTCAAAGGCCGTGGCAAAAACAAAGAAGGGTGGTTCGTCATGGGCCGCCAGCACGGCCTCGGCTATGGCAAAACCATCCTGCCCCGGCATCTTGATATCCAAAAACACAGCTTCCGGTTGCATATCCATGATTAATTTAAGGGCTTCCGGCCCACTGGCGGCATCCCCCATCACCTCTACCTCCCCGGTCTTTTCCAACAGATACTTTAGTTCTGAGCGGGCCGGGGCTTCATCATCCACCACCAGAACCTTTAATTTAGCTGGCTGAAAGCTGCCCATGCTCCTCCACCTCCAGGGGTACAGCAAAACGGATGGTCGTGCCTTCCCCATAAATACTATCAATAGTAAGGACACATTCGGGGCCATAGACATTTTTTAAGCGTTCCCGGACGTTGGTCAGGCCAATACCCTTGGAGATGGCCCCCTTCTTCACCCGGGCCAGGGTTTCGCCCGTCATGCCCATCCCGGTGTCCTGCACCACCAGGCAGAGGTTCGATCCCTCCTGAGAGACTGAAATGCAAACCCGCCCCCCTTGGGGCTTAGGAACAATACCGTGTTTGACGGCATTTTCCACCAGGGGCTCCAGGGTCAGCCGGGGAAGTTTAACCTGCAAAAATTCCTCTGGTACCTCCTGCAATAATTCCAGTTTATTACCAAAACGGGCCTGTTCCAGGGCCATATAGGCCCCCACATGCTCCAGTTCCTCCTTCAGGGTGCAAAAGTCTCCGGCCCCCACTAAATTGCGGCGGAAATAAGCAGCCAGATCCAAGAGCAGGGTGCGGGCGGTACTGGGCTTGGTCCGACAAAAGGAGACAATGGTGTTGAGGGCATTAAATAAAAAGTGGGGATTGATCTGGGCCTGGAGGGCCGTCAACTCCGCCTTGGCGGCCAACTCCGCCCGCCGGGAGGCTTCGGCCAATTCCAGTTGGGTGGAAAAGAGTTGGGATAAACCCGAGGCCACTTCAATATCCACTGGAGTTATACCTCCGGCCTGGGCCCGGTACAGTTTAAGGGAACCAATAACGCGGTTTTGACAAAAGAGGGGCACCACCACCCCCGACTGCAGGAGGCAGTTTTCCTCCCGGCAGCCAATAATAGCTTTCGATTGGGCCACCTCCACCGTCCCCTGCTCCAGCACCCGGGCCGTAGCCCTGGTCTGGAGGGGGGAGCCGGGTTGGTGATGATCGGAACTGACACCTTCATAGGCCAATACTTTGTGGCGGTCAGTAATAGCCACGGCATCCATACCGGTAAGCTCGATGATAATGCGGGCCGTGGAAGCCGCCGAAGCCCCATTCAAGCCCTGCTTCAGGTGGGGCAAGGATAGCCGGGCGATCTCCAGCACCTTTTGGGTTTGCACCGCACTGATGCGGTTTTCCTCCGCCGTGAGACTTTCCAGCATGGTGATAAAAATGGCGACACCAGCACCGTTGACCAGGGTCATGGGGATGGCGATCATCTTTACTAATTCTAAGGAAGCGGCGAAGGGGCGGGCAAACAGTAATAAAATTGCCATTTGTAGCAATTCTCCCAAGAGCCCGGTGGCCAGGCCCACTTCCCAATCGACTTTTTGTACCCGCCGGGCCACCAACCCCCCCAAAAGACCTTCCAGAGTAGTGGAGAGACCACAGGCAAAACCGGTGAATCCCCCCAAGGACCAACGATGCAAACCGGCTATGGCCCCGGCTCCCAGCCCTACCCAAGGGCCGCCGATGAGACCGGCTACCACGGCCCCCACAGCCCGGGAATTGGCAATGGCACCTTTAACCTCAATACCCCAGTAGGTACCTGCAAGGGTGAAAAGGCCAAAGGCCAGGGTGAGGAAAATCTTGTCCCGGCCGTTGGCCATCTTACTTAAGGCCCGCCTGAAAACCGGGATACGGCTAAAAATAAAGGCACTGGTGGCAATAACACACATCCTTACCGTCAATTCCAATAATAAGGAGAGCAAATTTTTCCACCTCCGGTCCATGTCCTTTTAGCTCTACTGCCTTCCCCAGCCCATCCTATACCGGTCGGATGACAATGCGATACCCTAGAAAATAGCAGCATATCTTTACAAACACAGCCGAGTAATTACTATTATACAACAAATTGGACTAATAGGAAAATATAGAAGGCTTTTTCTCCTCCCCGGGGGCCGATGGTAACCTCCCCCACCGCCGGGACATATTATGAAAACAGGTTAGCATGGACTTGTAATAAGGAGGGAAGCCAATGCTGGCTGCCGTGGTCCCGGCTCGAAATGAAGAAAAAAGAATTTCCCAGGTCCTCCGCCACCTGCGCACCGTGGGAGCCAATATTATCCTGCCAGTGGTAAACGGCTGTACCGATAATACCCTGGCGGAAATAGAGGCCCTGGACTGGCCGGAAATTAAAACCCTACATTTTCCCCAAAGCCTGGGGATTGATATCCCTCGCAGCGTGGGAGCCAAAGCGGCCCGGGACCTGGGGGCAGGATGTGTCCTCTTTGTAGACGGGGATATGGTGGGGGAACTCATCGCCCCCCTCTTATCCCTGGAAAAGGCCATCAGGAATGAAGTAGATCTGGCCCTTACCGATTGTTACCCTTCCACGGATTACCATTCCCACCTTACCCGGCTGGTCCTTTCCTTCCGGCGCCGGCTCAATCTCACCTGTGGCCTGGAAGAACTGGGGGTAGCCTCGCCCTCCCACGGCCCGGTGGCCGTGTCCCGGCATTTTTTATATCAGGTTCCCCTCCAGTACCTGGCCATCCCCCCCGTGGCCCTGGCCCAGGCCCACCTATCCCAACTTACCATTCGGGTGGCGGCATCCATACCCCACGAAAGATTGCAATCGGCCGTTAAAAACGACCGGCACGCCCACCTGGTGGCCGATACCATCATCGGTGACTGCCTGGAGGCCCTCTGCCACTGCATCGGTATACCCCCTAGCCGCTCCTTTCGGGGGCGGGAGTATTTGGGATATCATCCCCAGCGCCGCTGGGATATCCTGGCAGAGTTTTTACAGCGTTAAAAAAAGGCGCCCTTTTGCCCCAGCCAATAGGGGTAAAGGGCGCCGATCCAGGCGGAAAAACCGTATAATTTTATCTAGACTTCGATGATGATAGGCAGGATGATGGGCCTTCGGCCCGTCTCCTGATAAAAGTAGTCGCCCAAAACATTCTTCAGGTGGGTTTTTATCAGGGACCACTCGGTGATCTCCCGCCTTTCAATGACCTCCATTTCCGCTGCCGCCCGTTTCCGGGCTTCTTCCAGTATATCTTCCGATTCCCGCACATAGACAAAACCCCGGGTCACTATATCGGGACCGGAAATAAAGCTGCCACTTTGTTTTTCCATCACCACCACCGCCACTAGAAACCCGTTTTCCGCCAGGTTTTGCCTATCCCGTAGGACTATATTGCCCACATCGCCGATGCCCAGGCCATCTATCAGGACCGGGCCGGCCGGGACCTTCCCTCCCCGGCTAATACCTTTATTTGTAAATTGAATTCGTTCTCCCAGCCCGGGGAAAACAACCCTATCCTTGGCCATGCCCACCTCAGCAGCCAGCTCCCTAAAGGCGGTCAGGTGGCGGTATTCCCCGTGGAAGGGGATGGCATATTGGGGCTGCACCAGATTGAGCATGAGTTTCAACTCTTCCTGACTGGCATGTCCAGAGACATGCACCTGGCTGCCGTAAATGACATTGGCCCCCAGGCGGAAGAGGTTGTCGATATTGCGGCCCACCACCTTCTCATTTCCTGGTATAGGGGTGGCAGAAATAACTACCGTATCACCGGGTTTAATCCGAATCTGCCGGTGGTCACCATTGGCAATGAGGGTGAGGGCAGCCATGGGTTCCCCCTGGCTTCCAGTAGTTATGAGCACTATCTTTTCATCGGGCAGGGAATGTACCTCGGCCAATTCCACCAAGGTATCTTTGCCGATATTTAGATAGCCTAATTCTTCAGCGACAACAATATTATTACACATACTCCGGCCGGCAACGGCCACCCGCCGCCCATGTTGTTCCGCCGCAGTAATTATCTGCTGCAGGCGGTGGATGTTGGAGGCAAAGGTGGCGATCAATAGCCTCCCCCGGGACTCGGCAAAAACCTTGCCCAAGGCCTCACCCACAACCCTTTCCGAGGGGGTATATCCGGAGCGCTCGGCATTGGTTGCATCACAGAACATGGCCAATACCCCTTCCTTGCCCAGCTGCCCCAGCCGACCCAAGTCGGTGAGACGGCCATCGATGGGATTGGGGTCAATCTTGAAATCCCCGGAGTGGTAAATTATTCCCCGGGGGGTGTGGACTGCAATCCCACAGCCATCGGGGATACTGTGGTTTACCCGCACCCATTCCACCTGGAAGGGGCCCAATTTAACCCTCTGTTGTCCGGGTTCAACAACATTTAAAGAGACCTTATTTAAGAGGCGGTGTTCCTCCAGTTTGCGTTCCAAAAGGCCAATGGTCAACTTAGTGCCATAAATTGGGGCCTTAACCCGAGGCAACACATAGGGCAGGGCTCCAATGTGATCTTCATGGCCATGGGTCAAAATAAAGGCCCGTACCCGCCGGGCGTTTTCCTCCAGATAGCTAATATCAGGAATCACCAGATCAATGCCGAATTGTTCTTCATCGGGAAAGGCAATCCCACAGTCGATGACCAGGATATCTTCCCCGTATTCAATGGCTAAAATATTCTTTCCAATCTCCCTGATCCCCCCTAAGGGAATGAGGGAGAGGGTATCTTTCTTCAGTGATTTTCACCTCCGTTCCAGCGGCCCCTAAGGGCCGGTCTTGTTATTCTCTTCTTTCCCCATTTCCGTAACTTTTATAATCTCTGTCTGCTCCAGAGCCCCTTCCACCAGCTCCCTTAGGGGCAACCCTTCCTCCGCCGCCTCTACTTGTTGCAGGCGGGGCCTGGTCGCCGGGCGCTTAGGTACAAAAAGGGTACAGCAATCATCATAGGGGAGGATAGAAGTATTATAAGTGTCGATTTTTCGAGCCAACTCTATGATCTCCACCTTGTCCAGCCCGATGAGGGGCCTTAAAACCGGCAGATCTACTACGGCATCGGTGGCCCGCAGGCCCTCCAGGGTTTGGCTGGCCACCTGACCGATACTTTCTCCCGTCACCAAAGCCTGGGCCCCCACCCGCCGGGCAATCTCCTGGGCCAAACGCATCATCATGCGGCGCATGAGGATGGTACCCAATTCTTCCGGGCCATGGAGCCTAAGGGCCTTTTGGATCTCGGTAAAATGAACCACATGAAGGGGCAGCTTGCCCCCATAACCCGCCAAAATCCGGCAAAGAGCCAGGACCTTGCCCTGGGCCCGGTCACCGGTAAAAGGGGGGCTATGGAAATAGACCGGAATGATATTAACCCCCCGCTTCATGGTCATCCAGCCGGCCACCGGGCTGTCAATGCCACCGGAGAGGAGGAGGACGGCCCGGCCGCCGGTCCCCACCGGTAGGCCCCCCGGCCCGGGCAACTGGCGGGAATAGACATAGGCCTCCCGGCGAATTTCCACCACCACCCGGATATCAGGGTTTTTCACATCCACGGTGAAGCCCCTGGTGTTCTGCAAAAGGTGGGCCCCCACCAGTTGGTTTATCTCCATAGAATTATAGGCAAAGGATTTGTTGGACCGTCGGGCCTCCACCTTGAAACTACTGCCCCCATCCTGATCCCGGGCCAGGCAGAGCTGCACCAGGGCCTCCTCCTTAATGACTTCCAAATCCAAGGGCAACCGCCGGCTAGGGCTAAGGGAAACAATACCAAAAACCCTCTGCAGGCGGTCCAGGGCCTCCTCCAAATTCCCCGGTACTTCCACAAAAATACGCCCATGGGTGCGGCGACAGCGGCAGACACCCAGGGGAGTTAGGACTTCCCGGATGCGGTTAAGCAGGATATTTTGAAAGTAAAGGCGGTTCTTACCCTTTAAACCCAATTCCCCGAAACGAACCAAGATCAAATCCTTCAATTTAGCTACCTCCGATAAAAAAGACGCAGTTCCGCCACTATCTCTGGCAGCTGCTCCAGCACATAGTCGATCTCTTCCCTTTGGTTGAGGGGAGAGAGGCTGAAACGAAGGGTGCCGCGGGCCTCCTCCCCACCTATCCCCAAGGCCCGGAGGACATGATTAGGTTTCGCCGACCGGGAAGAACAGGCAGAACCGGTAGAAACATATATACCCACCTCTCCCAAGGCATGGACCAGGGTTTCGCCCCGAACCCCGGTAAAGGTAATATTAGCAATATGGGGCGCCCCTTCCCGGTGGCCGTTGAGGCGGGTGCCGGGAACCTGGGTCAGTATTCCTTCTACTAATTGTTGTTTCAAAGACGCCATCCTGGCCGCGGCCTCTTCCCTCTCCGCCCGGGCTATTTTGGCCGCCTGCCCCAGGCCCACAATGCCGGGGACATTTTCCGTTCCCGGGCGAAGATCCTCCTCCTGGCCCCCACCGGATAGGAGGGGTTTAAGACGTACATTTTCCGCCACATAGAGGGCACCGACACCCTTGGGCCCGTGAAACTTATGGCCACTTAAGGATAATAGATGAATGCCAAGTTCCCGGGGTTTAAGGGGCAGTTTCCCAAAGCCCTGGATGGCATCCACATGCCAGAGGATATTTGAACCCCATCCCCTTAAAACAGCGGCAATCTCCGCCAAGGGCTGGATGGAGCCAATCTCGTTGTTCACCTGCATGGTGCTCACCAAGATGGTCTCCGGCGTCAAATGGGCCCGCAGTTCTTCCGGATCCAAGATGCCAGCACCATCAACCGGTAGGAGGGTTACCCGAAAACCCTCCTCCTTTAGCTGGCTAGAGGCATTCAATACCGAGGGATGCTCAATGGCCGTGGTGATAATATGCTTGCCCCGGCGGGATCGGGCCCCACCCTTTAGGGCCAGGTTGTTGGCCTCGGTGCCCCCGGAGGTAAAGTAGATGGTATTGG
>JAAYTH010000068.1 GCA_012523785.1 Bacillota bacterium
CGAAATGGTAGCCATGCGCCTGCGCAGCACCAACCACCTTGCCCAAGTAATAACCGTCTCCTTAAAATCGCGGGAATTCTTTTCCTACACCCATCAGCGTAAACTGACCTCACCAACTGATTCTACCGATAGAATTTATGCCACCGCCGTATCCCTCTTTAATGAAGTATGGCAGGATGAACCACTGCGGGCCCTTGGAATCAGAGCGAGTAACCTTATTGATAATACCACACAGCAGTTATCCCTTTTTGATACTAGGGATTTGCTCAGGCAGAGGGCCATTGATGCGGCAGTTGACAATATCAGAATTAAGTATGGATCCGACATAATCATGCGGGCGGTTTTCCTCCATTCCGGAATAAAGCCCCTCACAGGGGGAGTATGGGAAGAGGATTATCCCATGATGTCAAGCCTTCTTTAATTAATTTCCCCCAACAGCAGTTATCTGAACAGAACAGTATTGGGCTTGCTGTATTCCATAGGCACGGCTATAGGTTTAAACCCTTTGCTGAAAATTTGCGATGGACCTTGGGAGGTGTTTTGGGTGAAGGTCTTTATGAAACCGGTGGATATGATAGCCACCTATCCCCGGGAAGGATTACCTATTCCCCTTAAATATAGAATATCTGCCAGCGATGGGACAAACAAGGTGATAAAGGTCGAGAAAATTGTTCATAGAGCCGAGGAAAAATTAGCCGGGAATAAAATGCTCATCTATAGATGTCAAAGTATAATTAACGGCAGAGAAAGAATTTATGAGTTGAAATATGAAATAGGCAGCTGCCGCTGGTTTTTATTTAAAATATAGGCTGCCGCAATCTTGATTAGGACACGGGGAAAACCAACTAATTTTGTTAGCATTAAGTGACATTGGGGAAATAATAACAGGCACTTCTCCCTTTGCATTTTGGGGAAGGAATTGGTACAATTACCGCGAGCATTATTAAAAATCATTAGAAGGAGTGAGGATAAAATAGTAGAGAAAAAATTCCCCTTTACCTTAACTGACGAGAAACATATTGAAAGAATTTTAGAGGACGATAATGTGGCCATTAACCATATGGTTTTGCCCAAAGGCGAGGGTTTGCCAAAGCATTACTCAGACTCCAATGTCTACATGATCGTCACCCGGGGGCAAATCACCTTAAAACTAAATGATGAAGAAGAAAATTCCCACCCCGCTGGCAGCATACTCAATATTCCCTATAAGACTAAAATGAATGTTTATAATATCCAGGATGAGGTTACAGAATTGTTTGTAGTCAAGGCCCCCAGCCCCAAAACAATGCGCAAGGGGGAAAAATAGAAGGGGTTGTAATAATGAAATATCTGGATTTAAGGAAGGAAATCATCATCGCTTGCCGGGAAATGGTGGAAAAAAACCTGGTGATCGGGACTTGGGGCAACATTTCCGTGCGGTTGCCCGATGAACCTACAGCCTTTTTAATTACACCCAGCGGCTTAGATTATTTCGCAACTAAAACAGAAGACCTGGTAATTGTTGATCTGGAGGGAAATATACTGGCCGGGCACCGTAAATGCTCCTCGGAGGTCCAACTACACCGGCTCATCTATAAAAACCGGAAGGATATCAAAGCCATTCTGCATAACCATTCCCCCTATGCCAGTACCCTGTGTGCCGCTCAAAAACCCATTCCACCCCTGGCGGAAGATCTGGTGCAAATTGTGGGTGGAGGTGTAGATGTAACACCTTATGTGGCCGGCCGTAATCATTTGCAGTTGGGGAAGGCCGCCTGCAGGGCCCTGGGCCCGGAGAAATTTGCCCTTCTTTTGGCTAACCATGGGCCGGTAGCCTGTGGTAGATCGCTGCAAGAGGCAATGGTTATTGCCTTAATTGTTGAAAAGGCAGCAAAAATGTATCTATGGGCCCAATTAGTCGGTGGGGCAAAGGAAATCCCAACAAAAGATATACAGAAGGAGCGGGAGCACTTCCTGTATAAATATGGACAAAAAGAATAAAAAAATAGCCGAAGGTAAGGACAGCCTCCGGCCTCTTTTAGAAACATCTAATTTAATCCATTGGGAAACTACCCCATCTCTATAAATTCCCTTTTAATCCCAGCTCCTCAGCAGCCTTTTGCATCCCAGCTATAGTTTCCGCAAACACTTCGTTTAGTTCCATCCCCAGCATCTGTGCACCTATTTCAATAACCTCCCTATTTACCCCCGCGGCAAAGCCCCTTTGCTTCCATTTTTTCCTCAGGGACCTGACCTTTAAATCAAGGATGCTTTTGCTGGGGCGCATGAGCACTGTTGCCACTATTAAACCGGTCAGCTCATCAATGGTATATAACACCTTTTCCATCTGCTCCACTGGTTTAACATCAGAACAAATATTCCAGCCATGACTTTCGATGGCGCGGATATAATCCTCTGGCCAGTCTTCCCCAGTCAAAATTTCCCGGACTTTTTGACAGTGTTCTTCCGGATACAACTCATAATCCAGATCGTGGACCAACCCGATAACTCTCCATTTTTCCCGGTTTTCCGGGTCTAATTTCTCCGCAAAATGGGCCATGACTGCTTCAACAGCCAAAGAGTGTTTGATCAGGTTTTCATTCTTCACGTACTTAGTAAGAAGCGCATAGGCTTCTTCCCGGGTTGGCGTCTTTTTCTCCATTAGATAAAACTCCTTTCTCAAATAAGCAATTACTACTCCCCAATCGCCAGTTTTCTCTATTGTAACTGTCCTTTGGGACAAGATCAAGATTCATTGCCTTTTACAAAATTGCAGCCACACCTATTGTTAGTATTCAGCCATGACCAGTAGTGTCATCTTGGGCAAAGCAAAGGATCTTGCCAGTTGAGGAATGTAAAGACCCTCCGGGCAAAACTCCCAGAATGACAACTAAGGAGATTTACAACATATATAGAAACCTTACGATTTTTGCTTTGCGGATACCGCTTAATAGGAAGCACCAATTTTCCTTGACATATCCAGTATGGGTGTGATATCTTTAGCTTAAGAAAACCTCATAGCAAAATAAAAGTCCTACGGGGAGCCGAAATCATGGCTGAGAGTGAACCTGCCGGTTCAGACCCTTATAACCTGATCTGGGTAATGCCAGCGGAGGGATTTTTACACTAACTAGAAACTCCCGGCATATTATGGCCTAATAGGTAGGAAGACTTTCCTACCTTTCAAGCGGCTCCCCGGAAAGGGGGAGCTGTTTTTTATGGGGTCGGCTGGTTATTTATTTTGGAGGTGGTTTATAAAAAGAATTTGTTTTTAACTAGTAATTACTCAGCCATACTTGCAAAGCATATATCGTTGGTTTTTCGGACATATCATGGATTATCTTAATGGATTATCCTAATTGTCATCTTAAGGGCAAAGCCCGAAGGACCTTTACAGTCAATGCCAAGATCCTACGCTTCGCTCCGGATGACACTGACTAGAGGTTGCTGCTGGGCGGCTACTCTAACTATTTCAAAGGGCTACATAGCTGCACAGTGGCCATTTTAGCCCTTTAGATAATAGCCCCTTTACAGAGTGCACATATGTAATGGGTAATAAAAAAAGGAGGATTGATGGCTAGTGAAAACCCAAAAGTTAACCTTGGCAGCTCTCCTTGTTGCAATTGCTAGCTTAACTGGCCATATCTTTTATATTCCGGTGGGTGCTTCCAAGTGCTTTCCCATTCAACACACAGTAAATGTATTATCGGCCGTTATGCTGGGCCCCTGGTATGCAGTTGCCATTGCCTTTGTAACTTCCCTGCTCAGGAATATTCTCGGGACCGGTTCCCTGTTGGCCTTTCCAGGCAGTATGTTTGGTGCCTTATTAGCCGGTTTATTGTACCAAAAGAGCGGGAACCAAATAATGGCCTCCCTGGGCGAAGTATTGGGAACAGGATTTTTAGGTGCTCTGGCATGTTACCCCCTAGTAAAACTGCTTATGGGCCAGGAAGCAGCTGTTTTTTTCTATGTGGTTCCTTTTCTGACCAGTACCGTCGGTGGTACTATAATCGCCAA
>JAAYTH010000069.1 GCA_012523785.1 Bacillota bacterium
CCCCCCTAACCAGGCCCTGCCACTTTAGGTAAAAGTCCGCCTTCGGCTTCCCCCAGCTCCTATCGACAACCGTCAGATCCATCCTAACCCCGGCAACAACATCCTGCTGGCTAGGTTTTGCCTTATTATAGGCAAAGGGTTCCCCAAAGAGGCCCTCGGCAAATTGGGCCACCCGGCCAAAATCCTTTTCCTCACCCCCTAGGGTGGCACTGGTGCCAATACACTGCAGCGCCCGGGGGCGGCTTTTAACAACCCTTTCCTTAAGGCGGCGCAATAGCATGGCTATTTCAATTCCCTTGGCTCCGGAATAGGTATGGGCTTCATCTAAAACAATAAAACGCCATTCCTTGGCCAGAGGGCCGTCAAAAAAGACATTATCATCGGGTCGTAAAAGGAGGTACTCCATCATGGCATAGTTGCTTAATAAAATATGGGGTGGATTTTGCCACATTTTTTCCCGGGACAACAATTCATTCGGTAATATCTCTTCCCTGGGGTTGGCCTGCATGAATTTTTCTACGGCCTTTTCTTCCCACTTTTTCGTCTCCCCCGTATAGCTGCCAAAGGTAATGGCGGGATAATTCTGCAACAAGCGACGAAGCCTTTTTAGCTGATCATTGGCCAAGGCATTCATGGGGTATAGAAGTAGTGCCCGTACACCGGGGCCCAACACGCCCTTTTCTTGTTGCCGGAAAAGATAATTCAAAATTGGCAGGAGGAAACATTCCGTCTTGCCCGATCCGGTACCCGTGGCCACAACTACATTCCTTTGGCCCTGCACAAGTTTACGGATGGCTTCTTCCTGGTGAATATAAAGTTTCCTTTTCAAGGGCAGCACTTCCGTTTGCAGTTTTGTAAATTCCCGGGAAAGTATACCCTCTTCAATCAAATCCCGTAAGGTGCCTCCTTGGGCAAAGGGGGGTGTTGCCTCCAAAATCGGCCCTTTGCCAAACCGCCCCGGCTTTTTTAATTCGGCAACTAGTTCCCGCTGGAGTTCCTCATCACTTAGGGCAAAGGTTGTCTCCAAATAATCCAAATACTTCTCCTTTATAGCCGCCGTTGCTACTAATGGGTCGAGGTTCATTGGCCATCCCCACCTTCTACAAAAATGGTATCTGGTAATATTACCGCATCACCGCATTCGCGGTGGGCATCCTCCCAAAACAATACTCGGCAGCGCCGGCAATAGGTTACACCATCCCCATCCTTATCCACTAAAAAAGGCATTTGGCAGCCAACAAGATAAAAACTGACAGGATTATAGGGCATGGATCTTGTTACACCATCTGGACCAGTTGAATATATGTTGCCTATGAACCGGGGTTCCCCCTCAAAGGTAGGATTAAATTCATCGATCTTTAACCAATAATTACCCCCTATTTCAATTTTCTGTTTCCCGAGGCCAACGGCCGTAACTAGTAGCCGCTTGCCCAGGTAAATTTGCGGCATTTCACTAAGCGCACCTAGTTCAATATCTAGGCAATTATCCCCATCTGCCGGAGGCAAATAAACAGCGCCACTATCCCAAGGATCATACTGGGTCCATTCCAACCGATAACGGCCCGGGGGTAATTGCCCTACCGGTGCTACTATCTGCAGTGCACAAACATCATCCGGCACAGCCTTTTCTATGTAATCCCCACCCAGGACATGTAAGGGCCACAAACGGAATATTCGCCTTCCTACTTTGCCATCTTCTTCCCACTTGATGTTTAAGTACCGGCTGTCTTCCTTAAAATGTTGGTCGACATGTATATTAGCTACTTGCCAGCGGGTCTGCACCCGTAAGAGAAGAAAAGTAAAAGACTCTTCCCCCAAGCCAAGGAAGTCTATCGCCTGTAGCGGTACAGCACTGGCCCGTAGGGTATCACTAAATCGCCTTAAATCAAAGGTGGCTATACCATGATGCACATCGCTTCTTAACTACTAGTAAATCAGTATTTTCCAAATCGATATACCTATAATCATAGCCAGCCCAATAAGCCCTTAATTCTTCACCCATAAGACTTTCGGGTTCTGTACTAGTACCCCGGGG
>JAAYTH010000070.1 GCA_012523785.1 Bacillota bacterium
CAGCATTGTTGGAATAGCCAGCAGTAGAAAGGGCCACCTCCAATTCCCAGTTCTAAGATAAATAGGGCCAGACAGCACAAGCCCCAGGGCAGTTCCTAGAGACATGCCCGAATTTATCACGGCCGAGGCCAATCCCCGCCGTTCCTTGGGTACAGTACCAATGTTTATGCCATAAGATGCAGGGTAATAGGCCCCCATACCTATACCATGTAATCCCACCAGCACAATAAGGAACAAATAGTTATTGGCAATAAGACCTAGGAGAAAAAGAGTCCCCCCACCCAAAAGATAAAAACCCATTAAAACCCCCTTGAGACCAAAGGCATCGCCTAAAAGTCCGGCAGGAACCTGCATAAGCACATACAAAAGAAAATAGGTGCTGGTAATAAACCCGGTAGCCGTACCACCCAGTTTAAATTCCGCCGCGATTACTTCCAACATGGGGTACAAAACCGTCCGATCAGCATACATGAAAAGGGCACCAATAGCCAAGGAAATAACCACCAGCATACTTTTCCCTTTTTTCGGTTTCTGTAATGTATTAGAGGTCATTATATCCATCCTCAGCCTCCTTACCTAAGGAATCCATTTAAGTATATCATAAAAAAGTGGAAATAATATTCTATTTTCCATTTCAGCGTCATCCTGCAGCAGCCGGGTTCTAGCTATTTGGCTCTACCCGTAAAATAAAGATTATGGCGTTTTATACCCGCAGTAAACCTACCTATTGGTCATGCCGGGGCACCACCCGGGGGACAGATAAAGATCCTTCCTTTCACTTAGGTTGACATCACCAGTTACCGCAAAGTGGTAACATCAAGTTTTACACCATCGACTTACAAATCCCCATGTTAATAAGATTTACTATAACGCAATTTCGTTGTATTGTATTGGCAGGACAACGACAGCAAGAAGAGGAGAAACTTGAAATATTTTTCCCCCTTTCACCAGGAAAAACAGTACTTGTTGGAGAATATATCAGATATGTAATAGCAGTTTGAACCTATCTCCCTTATTGGCAACTGCCATTTCGGGATTGGGAAATGTCTCCAAAACAGCAGAACCCCCTATCTGGGGAATATGCAGAAAACTTAGTAGGATGGTGAGGTCTAATTGCTAAAACAAATAAAACAGGATTTAGATGCCATCAATACCTTCGGTAAAAATCCCCCCGGCTTAGGCATAACTAGATTAGCCTACTCCCCCGAAGATTTAGCCGCCCGCAAATTAGTTGCCCAATATATGGTGGATGAAGGTCTTGAAGTATCTACCGATTTTTATGGCAATATATTTGGTATCCGGCCCGGGTTGGAAAATGAACCCCTGGTACTCATGGGTTCCCACCTAGACACAGTACCTGAAGGGGGAAAGTATGATGGAACAGCAGGTATAGTAGCAGCCCTGGCAGCAGTGCGGCAAATAAATAAAGAAAATATCTCTACTCGCTATCCCGTCGGTATTGTTATATTTGCAGCCGAGGAGTCCAGTCGTTTTGGGCAGAGTCTTTTAGGTAGTAGGGGTTTTACAGGCAATCTTACAGCAAAGCAAATCGAAAGCATAACGGATCTGAAGGGTAAGAGTTTAAAAAAGATATTGGAAAGGGAACAAGACTGCCTGCGGCGAAAATATCGGCCCTATAAACCCACCCCCCTTAAACTTTACCTAGAGTTGCATATTGAACAGGGCCCTATACTGGAACGAAATAATAAAAAGCTGGGATTGGTACAAAAAATTGCAGCACCTAGCAGAATGAGCGTAACATTTCAAGGTTGTGCCAGCCATTCTGGTGCTACCCCCATGGGCCTTCGCAAAGACGCATTAGTAACTGGCGCCCATGTAATTATCGCTGTTGAAAGAATATGCCACAATTACTCCCAACTATTAAAGGATGGAACCCTGGTGGGAACCGTGGGTGATGTAAAGGTAACACCAGGGGCCATGAACGTTGTACCCGGAAAGGTGGAACTTCTGATTGATATTAGGAGTACAGATATGGATACTAAGTCCAAAGCAGTTGCGGAGGTACAAAACTATGTAAAGGACTTAGCCTCAGAGAGAAGGCTGGATTATAACATAGAGATACTAGAGGATCAGGAACCCATAGCCCTAAACAATGAAATTATTGCAACATTGGCTGATATATGTGACGAGATGGCAATTCCTTACCAACGTATGTACAGTGGTGCGGGGCACGATGCTATGCAAGTAGCTACAAAATATGATAGTGCATTATTATTTATACCTTGTGGCGGCGGTTTGAGCCATAATCCACGTGAAACAGCCGAAGCTAGGGATATTGCCCTCGGTGCATCTGTTTTGCAGAAGGCACTATGCCACTATGCAGAAATCTTATAAATTAACCGGGCCTAAGGGCAGCTAACCATCGGCGAAGATAGTTGTAGTAGTCATTGGGTAAATATTATGGCGCTGATCCACGGGGGTTTTGGTATATCATATGTCAATATTTATTTTTACGGAGGTGTAAGGTATTGAAAAATAGGTTTGCCTTAAAACCAATTAGAACAACCCTCACAATGCGGGAGCTGGTTTATGAACAACTACATAATGCCATTATTAACGGTGTCTTCAAACCGGGTGACCGTCTGGTAGAACGGGAATTAGCCAATATAGTAGGGGTTAGTAAAACCCCCGTTCGAGAGGCAACCCGGCAACTGGAACAGGAAGGGTTAGTGCAAATTGTCCCCTACAAGGGGATAATTGTAACAGAGCTTTCCTTTACGCAGGTCAAGGAAGTGTATGATTTGCGCTCCCTCCTGGATGGCTTTGCCTCTTATTTAGCCGCTAAA
>JAAYTH010000071.1 GCA_012523785.1 Bacillota bacterium
CCCGCCCCAGGGACCATGACCATTCGGTTCGGATTGAAGGATAGGCAGCCTAGAGAGGGCCTACAGGTTCTAACTGTAGGCCTTTTTCTCAATTACAATTATTGGATAAACAGCAAGGCCCAACCAGGCACAATTACAAAGGGAAAATGTCATTTTTCGATATTTAGTAAACAAGGGATGGGAAGCAAAAAAAGGGGCTCCCACCCCTCTTTTTATAGTAAACCCTCCCTGGCAATCCTCACAATCCCTTTTCCCCTCCCATACAATATACTATCAGTGGCATAAGATGTTTTCGATGGCTGTCTATTATAATGGGGCAGTCCCCATCCGCACCGGCCGGCATAAGGTTTAGGCGAAGCTATTGACATAAGGGGGGAAGATGGTATGAAAGTTATCCTGGCCAAGGGAGAAAAACTATTTAAAGCCCTGGACCATATCCCGACCCCGCCCCAAGCGGAGGTAATAAATTGCCAGATTGATAATCCCCGCCTTTTTCCATCATTTATAGATCAGGAAAAAGCCCTTGTCCATGGCTATTTTACCATGTCCATCTGTTATTCCCACCGCCGGGGGGATGAGGAAAAATCCTACCAGGTGTGCAAAAAGGATAAATGCCTGGTGGAAATTGTCCCCCTTACCTGGGAAAGGGAAAAGCCCAGGGATATTACCAGTGGGGACCTTCACCTCGAAATTACCCCCACAAAACCTTGGCAGTGTCAATTAGAAACAGGGGCCATAACGGAAGATAAAGAATGGGGCCTAGCGGCCCTGGCCGCCTCTCTTTTCCATCCCCGCCCCAACAACTTAAAAGTAGCCATCACCGGAACAATTTCAGTTGCTGTATTCCGGCAAGAAAAAAAAGCATCCTCCCCACGGGAGGCCCCCTACCAAGAATTATTTAGGCAAGGACCTCCCGCGCCAAGGCCCCGGCCCGATGATCCAGGACCATCCCATATACCACCCGTAATACCGGCACCGCCGCCCAAAGGCCGTGGGGCGCGGGGAAAACCAAGCTGCACAGGGGAAGGGGGCAGGAAAATACTTCCCTCCCCTTTTATCAGCCCTGAACTGTCTTCCACGAAAAAAGTGGGGGACATCCCCACGATTACCAGGGGGAAAAAACCAGAGGCCAGCTATCTACAGGTGGGAAAAGCTAAATCCACTGCTAAATCCTGGCCCGATTACACAAAAATATATCCTCCCCCACCAAAGCCAAAAAAATTGACTGGAGAAACAGCCCGCCCCACTGACGATAAGAGTTTGGGCCATGGATAGCACATTAATCTTCCCGGCCGGCATATTATTAGGAAAGAGCTTGTTACAGAGGGCAATATTGTAGGAAGGAGGTATTAGAATGGTCAAGGAAATAGGTCCGGCAAAACTCCAGTATGCCACTGATAAACCGGAAGAATCGGCAGTTGCCATGCCAGCAGAGGAGGCCATCGCCTTCGACAGGGAATTGAAACCGGCGGCACTAAAATATGCTGCAGAGCAGGCGGAAGAAGGGACAGTCGCCCTAGCAAAAAAACCTTTGGCCTTATATAAGGAGCTGCAGCCAGCCACTCTACGCTATGCAGCTGAAGAAAAAATAATTCCCGTCGAAATAAGGGATAAGGACACCAGTAAGGGGAAAGCGGGGACTAAAACGGCAACCCAGACACCAGAAGCAAGTTATAGAATCCCCCGGCAAAGGAGAACCAGGAAAGGACAAGATTTAATGGGCAAAAAAAAGGTCGTCCTCAAGGTCGAAGACCTACAGCGGGCGGGGCGCAGTCATTTTGAAATCCCCAAGTCGAAACAAAAGGCAGCCGCCATCAAACCCAGCCAAAGGCGGGGATGAAGATAGGGTAAAATCAGGCCGGTCCGGCCCAAGCTACAAAAGACCAGCTCCCCCTGTGTTTATTCATGGGTTAGGGTACACTCCCCGACTGCAGGAGACGGTTTGAAGTAGGTTTCACTTTCCCCGGGCGGTGATAGAACCCACCCCTTGGGGATTCAAACATGCTGTCCCGCCCTTCCACTGTCACCTTCGCTCTTTTTATGGAGGTCCCCATGCAGTCTTGGAAGTGTCACCCCGGCCATATAAATAGCGGGATAAAGCTGGATAATCTGCTTTCCCAGCCCCCCATAAGGGCCAGGTTTCTTTGCAAAGAAACCTGGCCCTAACTCGAAGGTATATATGCTATTTACTTCATGCCAATCGCTTTCTTCACCGCCCCAACAATATCCCCCGCCGTCAGGCCATATTTTTGCAGTAACTCCTCCGGAGGGCCAGACTCCCCAAAGGTATCTTGAATTCCCACCCGCAGCACCGGGACTGGGTATTCCTGGCCCAATAATTCCGCCACCGCACTCCCCAAGCCACCGATAATACTATGTTCCTCGGCGGTAACAAGGGCCCCCGTCTCCCGGGCCGCCTGCACCAGTGTCTCCCCATCAAGGGGTTTTACTGTAGATACATTTAGCACCCGGGCCCCTATCCCCTCCCCGGCCAGCATTTCCGCCGCCGTTAGGGCCGGCCCCACCATGTATCCACAGGCGGCAATGGTCACATCATTTCCTTCCCGCAGGGAAGCAGCCCGGCCAATTTGAAAATTGTAATCATCTCCGAAAATAACCGGCACCTTAGGGCGACCTAGGCGCAAATAGACGGGCCCTGGATATTCCGCCGCCGCCCGGACGGCCAGCTCCGTTTCCACTCCATCGGCCGGTACAAGGACCATCATATTGGGTAATGCCCGCATCAGGGCAATATCTTCCACCGACTGGTGGGAGGCCCCGTCCTCCCCCACGGTAAGCCCGGCATGGCTAGCGGCAATCTTGACGTTGAGCCGGGGATAACAGATGGAATTACGCACCTGGTCAAAGGCCCGGCCCGTGGCAAAAACGGCAAAGGTGCTGGCAAAGGGAATCTTCCCCGCCGCCGCCAAGCC
>JAAYTH010000072.1 GCA_012523785.1 Bacillota bacterium
CGCCGGGAAAGAAAGCCCAAAATATAATGGCCCTCAATGGTGTTGACGGTCCTTTGTATGGCCCCGGCCGGCCCTTTGAATGTAATTGGCAGCAGATGGGGGGACATTGCGCATAAAGACTACCTCCAGATCCCCCACATCGACACCTAATTCAAAGGTGGTAGAACAGCTTAGGATATTCACTTTACCATCGGTAAAGAGTTTCTGTATTTCCGAGGCCTTATCCATGTCCAATTGGGCGGTATGTTCGTGGGTTTTCATACTTAAGGGCAGGAAATTAGTATACAATTTGCGATAATGGTTTCCCGCCAGTTCCCGGGATGGGTCTACCTCTTCTAACTGGCCATCACAATAGTAGGTGGGGCAAACCCCACGAATATTATGGAGGGTTAGGCGCTTGCATTTGGAACAGCGATACCATTTTACCCGCTCATCAATAATGGCTGGCCGCAGTTCCCAGAAATCGGGCCCTAGGGCAAATACCATTCCATTTGCCCCATCAATAAAGGAGTGGAAATGTCCCCGCCAGGAAGCCCGATTATCTTGACCGGCGATAAGATTGTCCCAAATCCCCGCCAAAAGATCCATGGCTTCCCGGCGCGATGCTTTGTCACCCGTTGCCGTTGGGATTTTCAAAAGATAATTTAAGCGAGCATTAACTGCACTTTTACTGGCTGGCAGCCAACTGTAAATACGGCCATTTATGGGCGCTGATTTGGTAAAAAAGTATTCCCGGTTGCGGGGTGCAAAAAAGGGGTCAATTGGATCCACCGTGTCTGGGTACTGGATTGCCCCATTGCGTCGGATGCTATCCAGGAGAACATACAGGAGAGTTGTCGCCTCCTGGGAGGTTAAATTCCAGGGTGCACCTAGCAAGGCCGACGGCGGTTCCCACCCGGGAGGTAGCACCGGTACAAAACTCAGCATTCCCAAACCTTCAAGGCTTATATCACCTTGAAAGGCCATAAATTCCAGTAATACCCACTTCCAAGCTATATCTTCTATTTGCTGCCTACTTAGCTTGGGGTAGATCTGCAGTTCCAAAAGAAGCCTTTTGGCATACTCGGCTAAATCTTGCACATGCCAGCGATTGTCAATAACCTTTTCCCGATAGTTTTCCAAAACATTTACCAATAACCGCCGCTGGAGAATTTGCTCATAAGAACTGGCAAAATAGGTGGCAAAGAAGGCGGCATCCTGCCGACTGTCAGAAAAAACCAGAAGCCTTCGTTTATCCTCTAAAGCCCCTTGGCTAACCCCGGGGCTTGACCAAGCATCATCTGGTAGGGTCCCTTCCGACTTTTCCGACCCCGCCGGTAGCTGTTGATAAAGGGCGGTACCCAAAACACTTGTTACAGCCTCCGCACCCAAGGTAAACCTCCGAACTATTGACCCAACGGAAAGAACACGCCCACAGGCGGGACACTTATGGACATTGCCCTCTTTGGAGTTCACTAACACCACTGGGAGCAAATATTCCCCGCCACAATCACAGGGTGGTTCCAAGTAATTCTCCGGATTATTTGCCCCACAGCGGCCACACAGCTTGTATTTTTCGCCGGCAGGATATTCAATTCCACTGGCAACAATTTCATCTTCATTGTCGGGTAAGAGTCCCCCATTCTCCAAGACCAGGAAGAAATCCAAGTTATTGGGGTTTTCATAAAAACGATTCCCCGGCTGTCTCAGTACATTTTCATCATCTCGCTCCCCAACCAAATAAAGGGAATTGCACCGCTGGCAGACACCCGTTTCAAAAACAGCGTATTTTTGCCCATCCACCTCCACCTGCTCACGCCGTTCCAAAAAGAATTGTTTTCGGGGCAATAGGGCGCAAAAGCCACCCTCTAAAGCTCGGATGAATAGATGATAGCGGGCCGGAAGTAGGGGTTGCTCCTCATCCCCCAGCCTTGCCCTATTGGCCAAGAAAACAAGAGCCACCAGAGGGCCTTCACCGTCTTTTACAAATAGTTTCGCTGCAGCATCCTTCAAATAGCAGGGCTTTTCCTCCAGCATTCTTTGCAGGGCCAGCACCCTTTCATCGCCGGCCAAAATACGATAAATAAAAGCCTCCCACCGACCGGCACTTCCCACTTCCGCCGCCATTATAACATCGGAGGGGATATTTGCATCCTGGCAGGCCTCCTTTAGGGCGAAAATATCAGTATCATCCCCCCTAACCAGGCCCTGCCACTTTAGGTAAAAGTCCGCCTTCGGCTTCCCCCAGCTCCTATCGACAACCGTCAGATCCATCCTAACCCCGGCAACAACATCCTGCTGGCTAGGTTCTGCCTTATTATAGGCAAAGGGTTCCCCAAAGAGGCCCTCGGCAAATTGGGCCACCCGGCCAAAATCCTTTTCCTCACCCCCTAGGGTGGCACTGGTACCAATACACTGCAGCGCCTGGGGGCGGCTTTTAACAACCCTTTCCTTAAGGCGACGCAATAGCATGGCTATCTCAATCCCCTTGGCTCCGGAATCTGTTTCCCAAGGCCCAGGGCCGTAACTAGTAGCCGCTTGCCTAGGTAAATTTGCGGCATTTCGCTAAGCACACCCACTTCAATATCTAGGCAATTATCCCTATCTGCCGGAGGCAAATAAACAGCGCCACTATCCCAAGGGTCATACTGGGTCCATTCCAACCTATAACGGCCCGGGGGTAATTGCCCTACCGGTGCTACTATCTGCAGTGCACAAACATCATCCGGCACAGCCCTTTCTATGTAATCCCCACCCAGGACATGTAAGGGCCACAAACGGAATATTCGCCTTCCTCCTTTGCCATCTTCTTCCCACTTGATGTTTAAGTACCGGCTGTCTTCCTTAAAATGTTGGTCGACATGTATATTAGCTAC
>JAAYTH010000073.1 GCA_012523785.1 Bacillota bacterium
CCCCGGGATCGGGTAGGGAACCACGGAGCGGTGGGGGCACCGCTCCCTACGGTTTACCTGCTAAATGTCGCATTAAACTTTGGGGAACAACGCCCCCGTCGTTCCGTGCCGTGAGGCGAACCAATTTAGTATAGGCGGCAAATATCGCAGTAGTATGTAAGGAACCACGGAGTGGTGAGGGCACCGCTCCCTAGGATTCACCCGCTAAATATCGCATTAAATAGTAGGGAACACGCCCTCGTCGTTCCGCGCCGTGAGGCGGGCCAATTTGGGTGAATGAAAAGCACGGGCGGAACAGAATTCTGGTCCTAGCAGGGTCAATTGAGGATGGGGGGACAAGATCATGGGAGGAAAAACCGGGAAAATGGCTCCATGTCAACCTAGTCAGGTCCCAGGAAAACGCCACACGAGCCTATCACTAGGGCGTGGGGGAATGATTTTTATTCTCCTGTTTTTATTATTCATTACGTTAGCTGTAGTCGGCTGTGCTTCAGATCCTTTTCGGGTACAGGAAGATCCACCCCAAGCGGAAGGGCTGGATCCTGGCGATTTATTTGCCAGGTCTAGGGGGGATATACACCATTATATGCCCGATCTTTTGGCTGGCAAAGATGTCAGCGGCTATGATTTACTCCCATGCCTAGAAAACTTCACCCCCTCCACCTGGGCGGACCTAGATGATAACTATGGTAGGGAGTGGTGGAATCCCCTTTGGACGGCCTTACGTGCTTCGGCCGTGGGCGGTGAAAGAACCCCATGTGATTATGAGGAACAAGCTTGGCGAAATTATTACCTGGGCAGAGCCTTTTTGGCGGCCGATGGTGCCTACTCCCAAGGCATAATGGATATTGTGCTATTGCAGTGGGATTATGACCCGGCTCTATACAGTTCATCTCTAGTGAAATATTTTCCGGCGGAAGAAGAAACTACCCTGCGCCAGTTCCTTACCTATGGGCTTATTTTCTTTAATGACGATGTGTTTGGTTTGTATCCCGGGGACGCCAGTACCGGGGGAACCTTATATCTTGGATCCTATCCCATCGACTTCCCCTTCTCCTTTGACCTGGTTGAAAAAAGCCGGGAGGACTTCCGGGCTGAAAGTTTCGGACCCGGCACCATTGTGGAGAGTGAGGGTCTAGAGGTAAATTACCTGCAGCCCTCTGAAGGAGTCTATACAGTTATCACCATCCGCACCGTCCAGAAGGGCTATTCCATCGGTGGAGTTGCCATCGGTGACCCGGAGGCAATTCTTTGGGAACAATGGCAGGACAAACCCCTTAGAAAACTGGACAGCCTCAGCTATGATGATGAATTTTGGTTCGGGGATCAATATGATTATGCTTATAGCTATACACAAGGAGAAGGCACCAAGAGTGCTGTTTTTCTTATGAAGGATGGCATTATATGCGGCCTAGAATTAATAGATGGCCTGGATGGGGCCATCTATTAGTTGGACTTTTTGTGTGGAGGGATTATTGTGGAGAAAAGGCTTGCCAAAACACTGGCGATTGCGGCTGCTATCTTGTTAATTTGGGGAGCCATCGTCGGTGCCGATTATAGGCGCGTTTGCCATGGGTTTGAAAGACCCATTTTTGCCATTTATAAAACAACTGCGGATGATGGGGGTTCCGGTGTATACAAAGGGTTAGGGTATTTCTTTGTTATAAAGGGGAATTTTATGCCAGAAGATGAATACCCGGGGGTAACGCACAGTGATTTTTATTTGTTTGGGCGGCATATAAAGAAAACAATTAGGGATTAGCCACGGGACCTATAAGTAGTAGAATGTGCAACATTAGGTAAGGTTTATTACAAAGAAGATGATAACATGGAACTAAATTTGGCGAAATGGGGGAACAAAACGGCTATCCCTGAATGGTTACAACAAATAAAGGAGAGGGGCTCTGCCTCTCTTTTGCTTGAAGTCTTTGACATTAAGGGAGGGGCATCGCCCCTCCCTTAATGCTACTTAAAACCTTTTTGTACTAATTTATCAGCGAATAATTTTTCCATGATATCGGCCTGATGGGGGAAGCCTTCCCGCCTAAAGGGTGCCGACGGCGGTATCAAGAGGCGGGCCCGGCCGTCGGGATGGGCAAATACTTCTTGATGAAGAACGGGGCCACCCCACTGGCAGCCTGCTTCCCGCAGTTTTGCCACCGGAATATCCCGCCAGATGGGGACAGTGCTGGCCATCTCCAGCCACAGATCCTCCAGCCTGCGATAACTCCAAGTAGGCCCACTGGCCTGGGCCAGCTGGAGGAGTACCCGCCAGTTTTGACGGCCGGTAGGGGGAGATAGGGCGGGCCTTAGGGCTTGGATACGTCGTTCTGTGCTGGTATAGGTGCCCTCGCTTTCGGCAAAGGTGGCTGCCGGCAGGACAATGTCGGCCAGGCGGGCCGTTGCTGTGAGGGTTATATCCTGTACCACCAGCAGCTTTGCCTTAGTTAATAATTCCGCTGTCCTTTCCGGTTCTTTACTGCAGCCGACGGGATCTTCGCCAAAGAGGAAGAGTCCCTGCAGTTTATTTTCCTCCAGCGACCGCCATATATCGGAAGGTGTTAGGCCCGGCTCTTCCAGGGGTTGGTAACCGGCCAGGTGGGTCGGGGTCATCCCCATATCCAAAAGCCCCTGGCTATTGTTTTTCGGCCTAAGGGGGATGATTCCCTGCCGGGGCGCCCCCATCTTCCCCGTCACCAGGGACAGGTCTATCAGAAGGGCGGCGGCCTCGCTGGTTAAATTATCTTCATCATAAAGGATTAAACCAGATTTGGCATCAACCCATAGTTGGGCCAATTCCACCATATCATTTCGCTCATAACCAGTTTGGGACTGGAAGGCGGGCCAGTCAAAATTGGCCAGCTTATTTTGGAGTTCCTCCCAACCGCTTGTCCTATCCTTAAGGAAGGAATCAGCATAGAGCCCTTCTTCCAGGATGAGGGCCAGCAGCCCTTCTAGGAAAAGGGTGGAGGAGCCTTCCTTCAAGTTAATTTCCCTATGGGCCAGCTCCGAAAGGCCACTTTCCTTCTCTCCTATGGTGACCAACTTGCTGCCTCCAGCCACTGCCGCCTTGATCTTAAGGCCGGCGATGGCATGGCTATATTGAATTTCATCGGCACCGGCCAGGATTATAACTTCACTAGTGGCTATTTCCGCCAAGGAATTTGTGGCAGCAGCTTGGCCCAGGGCGGCTTGTAGGGGGTCCGTATCTTTGATATTAAAGCTGTTGAGATTATTAGTGCCCAATACTTCCCGGGCCCATTTTTGAATCAGGTATAATTCCTCATTGGTCAGGCGGGGGGAAGCAAAGACGGCCCGGGCCCCGGGTGGGGTTGCTGCTTTTAGGGCTACTAGTCTCTGGGCTAACTGGGGAAAGGCCTCCTCCCAAGGGGCAGCTTTTAATTGGCCCTCTACGCGAATCAGGGGCTGGGTCAGCCTTTCAATACTATTTAAAAGAACCGGTGCAAAGCGTCCCCGGCGGCAGATATTGCCCTCATCAACCGGGCTATCTTCCTGGGGCCTTACTTGGGCCAAGAGCTGCCCCCGGGTTTTAAGCTCCAGGGTGCAGCCAATACTACAGTAGGGGCAAGTGGTTTCGCTTGTATCCAACTCCCAGGGCCCGGGTTTGACTAATTGGGATGTGGGGGCCAGGGCACCGGTGGGACAACTGCTAATACATTGGCCACAGGATTCACATTCTGTCTCCAGGAGGGGGAGGCCAAAGGCTGGTTTGATAACCACATCAAAACCCCGATCGACGAATCCCAGCACTCCTACCCCCCGCACTTCTTCACAGGTGCGCACACACTGGCCACAGAGGATACATTTTTGTGGATCCCGGGTGATAAAGGGATGAATATCTTCCTCGGCGGTGCTGATTTCCCCGGCAAAGCGCTGGGGCTGGGCCCCGTAAAGGGCTGCATACTGGCGCAGCTTACACTCAAAGATATCCATACAGCCACATTCCAGGCAACGTTCCGCTTCCCGACGGGCGGTTTCGGGGGTCAATCCCGCCGTCATCTCCCGGAAATGGTGGACACGTTCGGCGGGGGGCAGTTCTTCTTGCTGGGCCCGGGGCTGTTTTTCTATATGGTCATATTCTGAGGCCGGCACATCTTCTCTTTCTAGGACAAATTCTTCCGGGTAAGATATGTCATGGCCCTGTAAAAATTCATTGATTACATAGGCGGCCTCCTTGCCGGCTGCCGCTGCATCGACGGCGATCTGGGGCCCGGTAACCACATCCCCCCCGGCAAAGACGCCGGCAATATTAGTCCGATAGCTTTGGCCGGCCACGGTGATGGTATTGCGTCGGCTTCGGGCCAAATCATCACCTAAACCCGTGAGGTCGGGAACCTGGCCGATGGCGGCGATGACGGTATCAACTGGTAGGGTATATTCTGATCCGGCCAGGGGTTCCGGCCGGCGGCGTCCTGAAGCATCGGGTTCACCCAGGCGCATTTGCTGACATTCCAGGGCCTGGACCCGGCCGGCGGCTCCCAAGACCCGGGTAGGGGCCGCCAGGTAGTTGATTTTAACCCCTTCTTCTTCGGCTTCCTCTATTTCCACATCTAAAGCTGGCATTTCTTCCCGGGAACGGCGGTATAGAACGGTGACATCTTTGGCCCCCAGGCGCAGGGCGGTGCGGGCCGCATCCATGGCGGTATTTCCTCCGCCGATGACGGCTACTTTTTGGCCAATGGGGACCTCATCCCGAAGGGAGACCCGGCGTAAAAAGTCGGTACCGGCGTAAACCCCCTCCAAATCTTCGCCTTCGATCCGCAGCTTATGGCTATCTTGGGCCCCCAGGGCCAAGAATAAGGCATCATAACTGCCCCGCAGGTGTTCCAGGGTAACATCCACACCCAGGGTGACACCGGTTTTAATGGTTACTCCCAGGGCGGTTATGGTGGCCACCTCCCGCTCTATTAACCCATTGGGTAGCCGGTATTCGGGGATACCGTAGCGGAGCATACCCCCCGGATGGGGCATTTTTTCATAAATGGTGACTTGATGTCCCCTTTGGGCCAGGAAATAAGCGGCCGTCAACCCGGTCGGGCCGGCCCCCACAATGGCTACTTTTTTACCGCTGGGGGGGTCCACCGGGGGTAGATAGGGATTTTCCGAGTCCAGATCCAAATCGGCCGCCAACCGTTTTAAGGCACAGATGGATACAGGTTCATCCACCAGGCTGCGGCGGCAGACATCCTCACAGGGATGGGGGCAGACCCGTCCCACCGAAGCCGGTAGGGGAAGGGTTTCCTTGATTAGTTCCAGGGCCTCCCGGTAACGCCCGTTAGCGATGAGGGCAATATAGCCCTGGGCATCACAGTGGATGGGGCAAGCCTGGTAACAAGGGCTGCGGCAGTCCCCCAAATGGTCGGAAAGGAGCAGTTCCAGGGCCACTCGGCGGGCCCGGCTGAGCTTATCGCTTTCGGTGGTGATGATCATATTATCTTGAATTTCCGTGGCACAGGCCCTAAGAAGTTTGGGAACTCCCGCCACTTCGACCACGCACATGCCACAGGAACCGAAGGGCTCCAGGTAAGGGGCGTGGCAAAGATTGGGGATTTCAATCCCATTTTCCTGGGCGACTTCTAAAATGGTTTGTCCTGGACGGGCGGTTACTTCCCACCCGTTTATATTGGCCCGAATAATAGGCATGGGTTATTACCTCCTCTAAATGCCGGACAGGGGCTTGTTTCCCCAAAAAAAGGGGGATATTTTCCCGTCCTGTTTTTTTCCTAGAACAGGCGTTTTCCTGTCCTGCGGGATATATTGTCTAATATCATTCGACGGAGATGGCTTTTACCGGGCAAACCTCGAAACAGGTGTTGCATCTGGTGCACAGTTCCTGATCGATGGTGTGGGCCTCTTTGGCCTCCCCCGAAATTGCCCCCACGGGACAGTTGCGTTTACATATTCCGCAGCCGATACAGAGCTGGGGATCGATTTTGTATTGGATAAGGGCCTTACAGCTCCGGGCCGGGCACTTTTTATCCCTAATGTGGGCTTGGTATTCATCCCGGAAATAACGGAGGGTTGTCAGCACCGGGTTGGGAGCTGTCTGTCCCAGGCCGCAGAGGGAACCCTCCTTAACCCTGAGGGCCAGGTCCTCCAGGAGCTCCAAATCATCTTCCTTGCCCTCCCCGCTAGTGATTCGGGTCAGTATTTCCAACATCCGCTTAGTACCAATGCGGCAGTTAATACACTTGCCACAGGATTCCTTTTGCACAAAGTCCAGGAAAAACCGGGCCAGGTCTACCATACAGGTGGTTTCATCGACGACAATCATACCTCCGGAGCCGACGATGGCCCCGGTCTTGGTAATATCTTCATAGGTAACCGGGGTATCCAGGAGTTCGGCGGGAATACAGCCCCCGGAGGGGCCCCCTATCTGGATGGCTTTAAAGGCCTTTCCGTCTTTGATGCCACCACCGATATCATAGATAATCTCCCGCAGGGTGACACCCATGGGTACCTCCACCAGGCCACCCCGCACAACTTTTCCGGCCAGGGCAAAGACCTTGGTGCCTTTGCTCCTACCTTTACCAAAGGCGGCAAAGGCATCGGCTCCCTGGCGAATAATCCAGGGTATGTTGGCAAAGGTTTCCACATTATTGATATTGGTGGGGTGGTTCCAAAGGCCCGATTGGGCCGGGAAGGGTGGTTTTAGGCGGGGCATACCCCGATCCCCCTCCAGGGAATTGAGAAGGGCTGTTTCTTCCCCACAGACAAAGGCTCCCGCCCCCTGGGCAATGTGAATATGAAAACTAAAGGATGAGTTCAAGATATTTTCACCCAGAAAGCCGGCAGCTTCAGCCTGGCCGATGGCCTTTTTTAGGCGCTCAATGGCCAGGGGGTATTCAGCCCGAATGTAAATATAGCCTTCCCGGGCCCCGACGGCATAGCCAGCAAGGAGCATACCTTCCAAAAGGGCGTGGGGATCTCCTTCCAGGACACTGCGATCCATAAAGGCCCCCGGGTCCCCTTCGTCGGCGTTGCAGACGATATATTTGGGTTCCCCCGCCGCCTCCCGGGTGGCCCGCCATTTAAAACCGGTGGGAAAGCCAGCCCCTCCCCGTCCCCGCAGCCCCGATTGAAAGATTTCATCTATTACCTCCGCGGGGGTCAGGGAATTGATGGCCTTCTCCAGGGCCTGATAACCTTGCTGGGCCCGGTATCCCTCCAGGGATTCTGGGTTGATGCGGCCACAATTTTGTAAAGCCACCCTCTTCTGTTTGGACAAAAACTCTGGTTCCTTCCCAGGGCTGCGCACCAACCATTCCTCAAGAGCTTGTCCACCCAGGATGTGTTTTTCAACGATCTGGGGCACCATTTCCGGTGTTACCCGGCCATAGGCCCATGTTTTACCATCGGGGGCAACAACATCCACCAGGACTTCTTCGTAACACATGCCGATACAGCCGGTTTTCTCCAGGGGTAGATCCAAATTGCGTTCTTTTATTTCCTGGGCCAGGGCCTCGTAAACTTCCGTTCCCCCGGCTGCTATGCCGCAGGTACCCAGGCCTACCCGAACTATATATCCTTCTGTGACCTTAGTTTTGGCCACTGCTTTCACCTCCAGTTTAAATACATTCCGATTCAGTTTCGGTTATCCTACTTTGGTATTGGGAAATAATCTTGCGCGCCTTGGCCGGCGTGAGCTTTCCATAGGTGTTTCCGTTAATAGTTATAACCGGGGCCAGGCTACAGCAACCGAGGCAGGCAACGGTTTCCAGGGTAAAGTTGCCGTCGGCCGTTGTTTCTCCCTCTTTAATGCCCAATTCATCCTCTAGAGCCTCCAAAATACGGGAAGCACCATTGACGTGGCAGGCTGTACCTTGGCAGATCATAATGAGGTAGCGGCCCCTGGGCTCCAGATTAAACTGGGTGTAAAAGGTTACTACCCCATAGACCTTGGCCGGGCGAATGCCGGTCTGCTGGGCGATATAGTCCAGGGACCAGCGGGGCAGGTAGCCAAGATATTCTTGTACTTCCTGCAAAATGGGGATGAGGGTGCCACGACGCCTTTGATATTTACCGATGATTTTCGCAATTTCTTGCTGGGCGGTTGTCATGTTTTTCCCTTTGCCCCCGGGGGTGCAAGAGCAGTTCATAGCCATCGCTCCTTTAAGATCACTTGAGTTATTCTAACACATAGTCAATTATAACAGATTCGTGCCCACAAAGGTAGGTCAACTAACCGATTCGGAAGATTCATATTATAAATTCACCCTGGGCAGACATGCCTTCGGGGATATATATAGTAAAAATATATACAGAACATACCAGCTTTACTCCGTTTTGTGGCCCTTGAAAGGGGCCAGAAAAAGATACATTATCTTCTTTAATTCGACAGGGAAGGAACTGGGAGTGTTATGTTGAATCTATATTTATAATGGTTTCTAGGGTGAGGTGATTTAATGGGGAAGGTAATGGCTGTTGTCAATCAAAAGGGTGGAGTAGGAAAAACCACAACCACCGTCAATCTGGGGGCCTGCTTGGCCCTTTTGGGGCAAAGGGTCCTGGTCATTGATATCGATCCCCAGGGTAATGCCACCAGCGGCTTGGGGATTGACAAAGAAAGTGTAGAACAGTGTATTTACGATGTTTTAATCGAAGATTTAGATCTGGAAAGGGTTATTTTGCCCACGGAGATTGAGGATCTTTTTCTAGTACCCTCGGCAATTAGGCTGGCCGGTGCTGAAATTGAGCTGGTGCCGGCCATCTCCCGGGAAATGAAATTGAAGCGGGCCCTGGAGAAGGTACGGGCCGAATATGATTTTGTCCTCATCGATTCTCCCCCTTCTTTAGGGCTACTGACCATCAATGCCCTTACGGCGGCGGATTCGGTCCTGGTTCCCATCCAGTGTGAATACTATGCCCTGGAGGGTTTGAGTCAATTAATGAACTCCATTCGCCTAGTACAAAAACACCTCAACCCCGATCTAAAGCTGGAAGGCGTCCTTCTGACCATGTTTGATGCCCGTACCAACCTGGCCATCCAGGTGGTGGAAGAGGTCAAGGGTTTTTTCCGTGACAAAGTATACTGCACCATTATACCGCGGAATGTGCGTTTGAGCGAGGCCCCCAGCCACGGAAAACCGGTTATCCTTTATGATCCCAAATGCCGGGGGGCCGAGGTTTATCAGGATCTGGCCGAGGAGGTGATGGCAGATGACGAAGAAGAGGAATACTAAAAGGGGCCTGGGCAAGGGTTTACAGGCTCTTTTCCCAGAGGAAGTCTTGACCCCGGATGATAATGTGATGGAGATCAAAGTCAGTGATATCCGGCCCAATCACCTTCAACCCCGGCGGGACTTCGATGCAGAAAAGATAGAGGAGTTGTCCAGCTCCATTGCTAGCCATGGGGTTCTGCAGCCCATTGTGGTCCGGAGTGTCCTGGGTGGTTATGAATTGGTGGCGGGTGAAAGGCGGTGGCGGGCCAGCAAAGCCGCCGGTTTGAACACCATCCCCGCCCTGGTGCGGGACCTTAGTGACGGTGAAGTGATGGAAATTGCCCTGATTGAAAACTTGCAGCGGGAAGATTTAAACCCCATGGAGGAGGCGGCAGCCTTCGCAACCCTTTTGGAGGAATTTGGCCTAACCCAGGAAAAACTATCCCAACGCATTGGCAAAAGCCGCTCTCATATCGCCAATACCCTGCGTCTCCTGCGGCTTCCACCGGAAATTCAAGAAAATGTTTCACGTGAAACAATTTCCATGGGCCATGCCCGGGCCCTCCTGAGTATAGAAGATGAAGCACAACAGGTGGAGGCCTGTCGGTCAATTGTAGAGAAGGGGCTTACGGTACGGGAAACCGAGGCTTTGGTGCGGCATTTAAAGGCCGGGGCCCAGGATAGAAGTAAAAGGCGACGGCGGGAAAAGGCCCCATACATAGTGGAAATTGAATCTAGGCTGGAGGAAAAGTTGGGGACCAAGGTCCAGATTCGACCCGGCAAACAAAGGGGGAGAATCGAAATTGAATACTATACAGATGATGATTTGGATAGATTATCTAGGCTTTTGGGTGTTGGCAATACTTAAGGGGAGCTATTTAATTATGGCATAATTACGCAGCTAGACTTACAAAAATATGTCGCCAGCCCTTCTTCTATACTGCAGACCATCCTAATTATCATCCCGTCTGTCTAAAGCCTGGCGAAGAAGGGGCTAGGCCTCCAGTGTTTTTGCAGCCCAGTGGCAGGATCCTTCGCTTTGTCCAGGATGACACTAGGAGCTGCCGCCGACCAGTTACTGGCAAACTATCTTAATGGTTATCCTGGCTACCCAGCCGTCCCGGATGAGGGGGAGGGAGCCCAGCGGTGGAGAGGAGAGGAAGAAGAATATGCAGCCCTTTCTAGATCTAATATTCTTTGTCGAGGGTGAAACCGGAATAGTATTAGTCATTGCCCTGGGAATTTTATTATTATCATTATTGCTCCATCTGTTTCAATTATGGCAGCTAGCCCGTTTAAACAAAAGATATAAACGGCTGCTGGGGGGACTCAGCGGAGGGAAAAGATTGGAGGAAATTTTGCTCACCTATTTTGCCAATGGGCAATCGGCTTTGGCGGAGGTTAAGGGTCTAAAAAATAAGTATCAGGAATTAGAAGGCCAGGTGGAATGCTGTGTGCAAAACATAGGGGTAGTGCGCTATAATGCCTTCCCCGATGCAGCCGGTGATCTTAGCTTTGCCCTGGCCCTTTTGGACGGAAAGGGGGATGGGGTGGTTTTGAGCAGCCTATACGGCAGAAACGAATCGCGCATCTATGGCAAACCCATACTGAGGGGGACCTCGACATACCATCTCACCGCTGAAGAAAGGACAGCCCTGGGGAAGGCCCGGCAAAAAGGACAGTAATTAGTGGGAACTGAGGCAGGATTTCCCGAATTTATGTCGAACTATAAAATTTGAATCTCCTTTGGCGACAACTTTGGAAAGATGCCGGGGGATGGTTATGGTAAGGAATACAAAGGGCCACACCAAATGGCGTGGAAATACGCCAATGTGCGGTGAAGTGGTTTTTTAATTTTTCAGTGCCAAGGGTTTAGGGGTGATGAAGAAATGTCTTCTCAGGACAAAAAGA
>JAAYTH010000074.1 GCA_012523785.1 Bacillota bacterium
AATAGATAAATTCTTAACTGCTGAAGATAGCAGGGGGGCATCTTCCCGATGAATCAGGATATCCGCCCCGGTGGCTGCTTGTAAAGCCCCGTTGCCTTCTATATGATCCCCGTGGCCGTGGGTATTTATAATATAGTGTAAGTTAAGCCCCTTCCCCTCAATGTCTTCTATCACCGGGGCCGGGTCACCCCCGGGATCCACTACAACGGCCTCCCTACCCCCCCGGCCCACCAGGAGATAACAGTTGGCGGCAAGATTTCCAATGACATATCTCTTAATTTCCATGGTACAGATCCTCCTACCCTTTAAAACTTTTTCCGGCTATCTAATAATAAAGTAACGGGGCCGTCATTATGGATTTCCACCTGCATCAAGGCTTGAAACCGGCCGGTGGCAACTTTAATTTCATGGTCTCTGAGGTGCTGGATAAATTCATTGTAAAGGGCCTGGGCCTCCTCCGGGCCAGCGGCGGCAATAAAGCTGGGGCGGCGCCCCTTGCGGCAATCCCCCCAGAGGGTAAACTGGGATACAGTTAGGATCTCCCCTCCCACATCCCGCAGGGATAGGTTCATCTTTCCTTCCTCATCGTCAAAAACCCGCAGGTTGACGATCTTCTCCGCCAAGTACTTGGCATCAGCACTATCATCCCCTTCACCCACACCCAACAGCACCACAAAACCGGTGCCAATCTCCCCCACCGTTTCTTTCCCTACCGTCACCCGCCCTTTTTTGACACGTTGAACAACAGCCCGCACCACAGATACCCCCCTAGCTATAACATATTATCCCGGAAACCGGGGTTTAACCTTTCCACACCCATTACATCCCGCACCCGCCCCAATTTTTGCATAATAAATTTTAGCTGTTCCAGGTCCTTAATTTCTAATAAGATATCAATGTTGGCGATTCCATTTTTATTTGTGCGGGCATTTACTGCTTTGATATTGGTCTTAGTATCCCCCAGTGATTCCATCACATCCCGCAGTAAACGGGGCCGATCTACCGCTTCAACCTTGATTTCCACCTGGTAAAAGGTGGGGTGTTCAGCCTCCCATTCCACCTTAATGACTCGTTCCGGGTTATCGATCTTCATGGCATTGGGGCAGTTGGCCCGATGCACCGACACTCCCCGACCCCGGGTAATATACCCGATGATAGGATCACCAGGCACCGGGTTGCAGCAGCGGGCCAGCCGGACCAGCAGGTTATCCACCCCTTTGACCCCCACACCCACATCCGGCAGACGGCGGCGTCTTTCCTGAGCCGGGGGCATGGGCAGTAAATCCATCTCCCCTTCATCCTGGGGATAATCCCGCCGGTACAGTTCTTTTAATTTATTAAAAACAGGTTTGAAGGCCATTCCCCCGTAGCCTAGGGCAGCCAAAAGGTCATCACTGGTATTATAGCTGAGGGCCTTGGCCGCCTCCGAAAGATAATCATTGCTGAGAAAGAGATGAGGGTTAAGACCTAGGCGTTTCGTTTCCTTCTCCAGTGTTTCCCTACCCTTGGCGATATTTTCCCCCCGTCTTTCGCGTTTAAACCACTGGCGGATTTTCGCCTTGGCCTGGGGTGTCTTCACCAGCTTAAGCCAGTCGCGGCTGGGGCCGCCGGCCTTCTTGCTTGTTAAAACCTCTACTATATCACCATTGCGCAGCTGATAATCCAGGGGGACTATGCGCCCATTTACCTTGGCCCCGATACAGCTGTTGCCAATATCGGTATGGATGCGATAGGCAAAGTCTATGGGGACCGAACCGGCCAGAAGGTCAATAACATCACCCTTGGGAGTAAAAACAAATACTTCATCAGTAAAAAGATCGATCTTGAGGGTTTCCATAAACTCCCGGGCATCCTTGAGGTCACTTTGCCATTCCAGCAGCTGCCGCAGCCAGAATAG
>JAAYTH010000075.1 GCA_012523785.1 Bacillota bacterium
TACCAAGTGCCGTCACAACCAAGTCAAATTTCAGCACATATTCTGTTCCAGGCATCCCGCCGTAATTTATACGCCCATCCTTGCCTAGCCCAAGAGCCCCGGTTCGCATACATTTTATTCCTTCAACCTGACCATCACCTAGAATTTCCAAGGGCATACTTTGTAGTTCAAAGACAACTCCTTGGTCCAGGGCATGGTGTATTTCTTCCCGCCAAGCCGGCATTTCTTCTTGTGAGCGTCTATAAAGAAGGAAAACCTCAGGCACTCCGGCCTTTTTCAAAACTGTGGCCACATCCATGGCTACATTCCCGCCGCCTATCACCGCCGCCCGGGTAACTTTTTCTAGATGCTGCGGAAAATCAAAGTCCCAGGCTAGAATATCCCTATCTGTAAAGACACCAGCCAGGTTTTCCCCCGGTATGGAAAGGGAAAGGGATTCCGGTAAACCAGTGCCAATAAATAATGCCTTGTATCCTTTTTCTTTTAGATCAGCCCAAGTTACATCTATACCAAAGGTTTTATTGTAAAGAAATTCTACCCCTGTTCTTTGCAGCCGGGCTATTTCCTCCCGGGCCAATTCCCTAGATAAACGATGTTCCGGAATGCCATCAACTAGGCAGCCACCAGCTTTACTTCCCTTTTCAAATACAGTCACCTGGTGCCCCCGGGCTGCCAGATCGGCTGCACAAGCAAGACCACTGGGCCCAGAGCCAATGACGGCTATCTTCGCCGGGCTATTTGTTTTTTCAGTATCGGCACTTAGATGTGCCAATCCCTTTTGGATGGCATAATACTGCAAAGTACCTATATCAGGGCCCCTCCTTATTTCTTTACCCAGACAGGCACCCATACAAAGATTTTCTTGGGGGCACACGATGGCACATATGGATGGTAGGGAGTTTTTTTCCCAGATCAGTCGGGCGGCATTTCGCCAATCCCCGGTGAGAATACGGTTGATAAAGCCAGGCACATCTATCCCCGCCGGACAGGCCGCCTGGCATGGTGCTTCATAGCATCCTAAACATCTTGTAGCCTCATCCTGGGCTAGGTAATCAGCAAAAACTAGTTTGTTCAATCTAACTTCACCCCCGCCGAAGCAACCTGGGCAGGCACGAAACGGCCGCAATTTTCTTGGCCACACCAGCGCCCTTCTTCATAGATCACAGTACCCCGCAAAATGGTCTTGTCCACCCGCCCGGTAATATTTAGTTTGGAGAAAGGTGAATAATCCACATTCATATGCAAATTCTCCGCCGTGAAGGCCCATTTGACCCTTGGATCAAATAGAACCACATCCCCATCAGCACCAACCTGGATATCACCCTTTTGCGGGTAGAGACCAAATATCTGGGCCGGGTTGAGGGCTAGTAACTCTACAAGATTAGATAGGTCAATCTTGCCGGTTGCAACACCCTCACTGTACATGACTGGCAGAAGTGTTTCTATCCCCGGAATACCGGCCGGGATATTACGAAAATCCTTGCTGCGGCCCTTTTGGGCCCGGGTATAGGAGCAATGATCAGTGCCAATGACTTGTATTTCCCCTTTAATAACACCCTCCCAAAGGGCCTCCCTATCTTTCGCACCCCGTAGAGGAGGGTTCATAACATAAAGACAACCCTCACTTTGTTGATAAACATCATCTGTAAGGACCAGATACTGGGGGCAAGTCTCCGCATACACCGGTACACCCCGACGTCGGGCATCCCTTACCGCCTCCAACCCCGCCGCTGTAGAGAGATGGTGAATATAAAGGGTAGCACCTGTTGCTTCTGCCAATTGGCCAGCAATAGTAATGCTCATTTGTTCAGCCAGATCCGGCCGGCTGGAAGCAAAATATGGAACACCTGTTTTGCCTTCCCGTACAAGATTCTCAAGTAGATTATCAATTAATGGCTCATTTTCAGCATGAACCCCCACTACGGCACCCAGGCGGGCGGCTTCCCGCATAATGGCATATATCTGTCCTTCATCAACCAAACGGCCCCTATTTCTGTAGGCCATATATAGCTTAAAACTACCTATCTTGTGACCCCATACCGCTTCTTCCAACTGAGCTAGTTGTTCCCCTTTAATATTTGTAACACCAAGGTGTAAAGAATAATCCACATTAACCTTAGCATCAGCAATTGCCATTCTCTGCTCTAGCTCTTCCAGGGGTGTACGACTTTGTTCCTGATCGGCAAAATCAATGATGGTCGTTACACCTCCGGCGGCGGCTGCCTTGGTACCGGTGGCAAAATCATCCGTCATTACCGTTTCTTTATATGCACATTCCAGCTGTACATGGGCATCTATAATTCCCGGAAGGACCAGCCGGTCACTGGCATCTATAATAGGAATATCAGATACCTTGATTTCTTCCCCCAGGGCCTGAATCTTGCCGCCCTGGATTAAAACATCACCATTAAAATTCCCCCTGCTGGTTACAACAGTTCCCCCTTTAATTAAAAGGTTATTCATTATGTTATCTCTCCTTCTATCCCACTATTTCGTCAGAATAAAATTGCTCGATTTCCTCTTTAGTATAGCCTGCCCTGTGCAACACGGCCTTGGTGTGTTCCCCCAACAAAGGTGGGGCCTGGGGAGCATCCCCGCTGGCAGCAGAGAATTTAATTGGCAGACCCATAACAGTCACCTTGCCCGCCCGGGGATGGTCAACTTCCCATAGGACCCCCCTGGCCCTCACATGGGGATCATTTAGAGCCTCTTCCATGTTATAGATGGGGCCGGTGGGGATTCCAGCATCATTTAGCACTTCAATCCAATATTCTGTCGTCCGTTCCTTAAACTTCTCCTCCAAAAGAGCCGCCAGCTCCTTTTGATTTCTTACCCGGGCCGCATTATCCGGAAAACGTTCATCGTGAATGAGCTCTTCCAAGCCCATAATTTTACATAGTGTTTCCCACAAGCGCTGATTACCAGTGCCAATGGTTAAGTGGCCATTACTCGTAGCAAAGGCCTGATAAGGCGCATTCTGTGGGCTGGCCGAACCAAGCCGGCCCGGTATTTCTCCATCAGCTAAATAATTCCCGATGGGTAGTGTTGTCCAAGCCAGGCTGGCATCAAGGAGAGAGGCATCAATATATTGACCCTTACCCGATTTTGCCCGCTCAATAAGGGCTGCCAAGATACCAATGGTACCGAAGGCTGCCCCCCCCATATCGGAAATGGGAGTACCCACTTTAACCGGAGGGCCATCGGCCTCACCAGTCATGCTCATTAATCCCGACATACCTTGGACAATAAGATCAAAGCCACCCCGATCCCGATAGGGTCCCGTACTACCAAACCCGGAGATGGAACAATAAATCAATGCCGGATTTATTTGCTCTAGTTCTTCATAGCCCAGACCCAACCTGTCCATAGTCCCGGACTTGAAATTTTCCACTAGCACATCGGTCTCGGCCACCAAACGTTTGACAATTTCAATACCTCGAGCATCCTTGAGGTCAATCACAATGCTCTTTTTATTGCGGTTAACACTTAAAAAGCTACTGCTTTCCCCCTTAATGAATTTAGGCCCATAGGTACGATACACTTCCCCCACCCGGGGCCTTTCTACCTTAATGACCTCAGCCCCCAGATCACCCAGCACCATAGTGCAATACGGGCCTGCCAGAAATTGGGTAAAATCCAGGACCCTAACTCCCTCCAAAAAATTTAGCACTATCCTTCCCTCCCGGATAACTATTATGATTGTTGTAGATATTCACCCCAGGCGGATTTAAGTGCACTTGCTATTTCACCCACAGTAGCATATTGCTTGACGGCATCTATAATATAGGGCATTACATTCTCCCCCTCCAGGGCAGCACTACCTAGCCTTTGTAATTCCCGTTGCACACCGGCATTGTGCCGCTCCGCCTTTACCTTTTCCAGTGAATTGAGCTGGTGTTGCAAAATATCGGGTGAAACATTAAAAATAGGGATGGTTTCTTCTTCATCTGTATCGGAAACATATTTATTTAAACCCACTATTGTTTTCTCACCCTTTTGCACCTGGAGTTCAGCCCGATAAGCTTGCTCTAACACCTCGTTTTGTATTGTCCCTTGCTGTATGGCCTTAACCAAGCCGCCAGCTTTTTCTATCCGATCTATTAAAGCCAATATTGCATCCTCCAGATCATTGGCCAGGGTCTCTAGATAGTAGGAACCCCCCAATGGATCCACAGTGTTGGGAATACCCGTTTCTTCAGCAATAATCTGTTGGGTTCTCAATGCTATCCGGGCCGATTGGGGTGTAGGGATGGCAAAGGCCTCATCATAGGCCGGTACATGAATGGCCTGGGCTCCCCCCAGCACCCCTATCAAGCACTGCAGGGTACCCCGGATAATATTATTTAAAGGTTCCCGGGCCGTAAGGCTAATGCCATTTCCACCGGAAAAAACCCTAAATTTCATTCCTTTGGGGTTCTTTATCTGATAACGCTCCTTCATTATCCGGGCCCATAGCCGGCGGGCAACCCTAAACTTTGCCACCTCCTCGAAAAAATCAGTACTGGCACCTAATTGAAAACTTAGACGAGGGGCAAAATCATCAACAGCAATTCCCCGACTTTTTACTTCCTCCACATACGTAATTGCTGCTAACAGGGTTAGGGCAACTTCCTGGATTGCATTGGCACCAAGTTCCCGAATATGATATCCACTGACACTTATGGGATTAAAACGAGGGTAATTTGTAGCGCAATATTCTATAATATCCCCCGCCAACTGCAATGATTCTTTAATAGGAAAGATAAAGGTATTCCGAGATAAGAATTCTTTAATCATATCATTCTGGACTGTGCCACTGATTTGTTCCCGGCTGCAACCTTTTTTCTCCGCCGCCACTATATACATGGCTAAAATAATGGCTGCCGTCCCATTGATGGTAAAGTTAGTACTGATTCTATCAATTGGTATTCCGGCAAACAAGGCCTCCATATCAGCCAGAGAATCAATTGCCACCCCCACCCGGCCAACTTCATCTTGGGCTAGGGAAGCATCAGAATCTAACCCCATCTGGGTCGGTAAATCCAAGGCAACACTCAATCCTGTCTGCCCTTGTTCCAACAGATATTTAAAATACTCATTAGTTTCAGCCGGTGTTCCAAAACCCGCATACTGACGCATTGTCCATACCCTACCCCGGTACATATTCTTATAAACCCCGCGGGTAAAAGGATATTCACCAGGCTTACCCAACGCCTCTTTAGGCTCAAAATCCACCAAATCCTCAACATCATAATGTTCCCTTACCTTTAAACCAGAAGCCGTTTCTCTTTGATCCACATCCCTAGTCAAATGTATCACCCCCGTCTTCCAGGCCCTTTAACCATTCTATAATGGCCGTAAAATTGCTTCCCACCGGAAAGACGTGGCTAACCCCGGCTCTCTCCAATTTCACAATATCCTCCTTAGGGATAGTACCCCCCACAATTAAGTGAGGCCTATCCTCAGATGCCTGTTCTTTCAAAAGCGTCATAACTCTATTGGTCAGGCTCAGGTGGGCACCGGAAAGTATACTTAAGCCAATTACATCGACATCCTCATCTATAGCTGCACGAACAATATTTTCCGGTGTCTGACGCAGTCCAAGATAGATAACTTCATATCCAGCATCCCGAATCGCCTTTGTTACCAAACGTATCCCCTTGTCATGGCCATCTAGCCCGGGTTTTGCCAGCAGGATACGTCTGGGCACTAAAGTCATAGATATCCTCCTTTCAGAAAGTAGAGTGATATATGGTATACCATATATAATATTACTTCTACATCATATCTCGCAAATCCTTCCCCGTCGTTTTTTTCGATTAAATTATGAATCAAACATACGATACAATTGAGAGTGTTCTTTTCTATTACCTATAATTGCACCCCCCATTTTAAATCACAGGATAGGTATTTACTGCTAATTTTGGCCGTATTATCATAGGCGGTTAGAATAATCAGCCCTAATATACACCTATGCAACTAATCTATTCGTTCTTCAGTCTACTTACCAACTTAGTGGCAAGCAAATTTGCTTTATGGCAGATCTCTTTTTCCTTAATCCTGACAAGTTTACCTTCAGAAACTAGGATTTCACCATTCACCATTACATAAGCCGCGGGATGTCGATCATGGCAGTAAACTAAAGCACCCAATGGATCGTGTAATCCACCCGCATAACCTATTTGATTTAGATCAAACATTGCTATGTCCGCCGCTTTTCCAGTCGCGAGGCAGCCAATATCATTGCGGCCCAACAGAGAACTTCCTCCAGTAGTAGCCAGCCTAAACACTTCTTTAGGGCCAAGCCATTCTTCCGGGCTTAGATTACCATGTATCCCTTGAATTCTGTGTACCAACATAGTTAAACGTAATTCAGCCAGCATATCCCCCGAATCATTGCTTGCCCCCCCATCGACACCAATACCAACCCTTATGCCTGATTTAAGCATAGTTGGTATAGGGGCAACAGGATAACCCAAACGCATATGACAGGAAGGTGAATGGGTAATGCCGGTATTACATTCAGATACGATAGCAATGTCTTCTTTTGTAAAGCGGGTGGCATGGGCAATTATTGTCTTATTGTCAAGCCAACCGATGTCATTTAAATATTCAACTGGTGTTCTATTGTGCAGTTTTTTACATATCTTTATTTCATCAGGCCGCGGGTGTAGATGTACATGTGCTATACCATCGTACTGGTCGGCAACAGCTTTTAATTCCCTCATAAAATTGGCATCATCGTAAACGGTGCTTGTCGGTCCCACACCGATTTGGCACATGGATAATTCGTTAGGATCATGATATTTCTGAAAAGCCTGCTCACACTGGGATAGGATTGCATCCTTATCTTCAATCAGCGCGTCCGTATCTATGCCATATTCATTGCGGAGGATCTCTGCTAAATGTCCCTCCATTACAGGCATGCTTCCACGAATCAGATGGACCCGCATACCGATTTCTTCCGCAGCCCTGACTTCAGCGCCCAAAAGATCCCCCGCTCCCGTGGGGTACAAATAACCTAAATCTAATGTTGTGGTGCAACCCGTTAGCAATAGTTCAGCCATTGAAACGAGAGAACCATAATAGACAGTTTCTTCGTCAATGTACCGCCAGATACGATATAGATGCAAAAGCCATTCAAGTAAATTGCACTTCTGGACCTTTGGTACACTTCTGGTCAAATTTTGAAAAAAATGATGGTGTGTGTTTATCAATCCTGGAATCACTACATAATTAGATGCATCAATAACTTCATTGTAATTGTCCGGTGGGGGAATGCCAGTTCCTATTTCTTTAATAACATTGCCCTTAACTATTATATAAGCCGTATCAAACACTCGGCATTTTTCGTCAAAAGTATAAATCCTTTTTGCATTTTTAATTAGAGTTGTGCCCATGATCTCCCTCCGCATCGCTTTTCCTAATTTCTCTACCATTAATGGATGCCCTCTGAATTTAATAATTTTAATAACTTTTCCTTTGTGACCGGCAAATCATATATCCGAACACCACAGGCATTATTTATAGCATTTATAATTGCTGGTGCGACCGCTAATATGGGTATCTCACCCAATCCCTTCACACCCAATGGCCCATCCAGCTTGTCGCCTTCCACAAATACAGTTTCTATATTACAACTATCTCTAATGCTGGGTATTTTATATGTGTCAAAATTGCGGGTTCTCCCAACATCAAATTTTTCCTGAAGGGCATACCCCAGACCCATAATAATACCACCTTCCGATTGCCCTACCGCCGTTTCGTAATTAACTATTTTCCCACAATCATAGGCCGCCACAACTCTGTTAACTTTCACGTTACCCGTGTTAATGTTCACACTAACTTCTGCCAAAATAGTACCAAATGAATAGATCTTATATGGTGCTTTATTGCCATCGACCAGATTGGGTAGTTCTACTTCAAATTCACCAAAACCCATTATATGCTCATCAATTATTTCGGGGAATGTATAAACTTTATTCGCCGAAAGTATTTTAATGCCCCCTTCAATGACCTCAATATCGTTTACAGGCGCATTAGTTTTGATCGAAGCAACATCTAATATTTTGCATCTTAATTTTTCGCACGCAATGGCCAAGGCATTACCCGACAGATACGTCTGGCGGCTTGCATTCGTAGATGAAGCATCGGGACACAATAGTGAATCTCCAGTTATTACCTTAATATCATCCTTATTCTGTTTGAGCTTACCAGCCACTATTTGTGCGTAAATTATATTGGATCCTTGTCCGAGCTCGGTTGTACCAGAATATACCACGATTTTACCACTACTATCCAGTACAATCTTTGCACCGGCTTTATTGATGACATTTGTCCCACCAATTCCGTACCAAAGTGAAGCTACTCCGATACCCCTTTTGATTTTACCAGTTTGGTCCCCTATGTTTTTTTGCAATTCACAATGGCGTCTTTTTATTTCACTAATGCTCTTAATAAATCCGACATCCTCCGCCATTTTTTGCCCAATGGAACTATATCTGTGCGCCCGCAGAGCATTTTTTTCCCTAACCCTTAGTGGATCTAACCCGCATTTTTTTGCAAACATATCAACTAGTGATTCTATTGCAAATGTAACCTGTGGAACACCGAAACCTCGCATCGCCGAGCTTACGGGATTATTAGTATATACCAATCTCCCTTTTATTGAAACATTAGGTATTACATATGGTCCAGAGGCATGGTAGACAGCCCGAGCAAGTACGGCAGGTCCCCCAGCAGAATATGCTCCAGTATCCGCTAAGAAATCCATATCTAAACCAGTAATCTCACCCTTTTTCGTTCCACAAATTCTTCCATTGATTTTGAAGGGATGTCTTTTAACTGTTACCAAAAAACTTTCCTCACGGGAAAATTTCATTTTTACGGGGCGCCCCGTTCTTACTGTTGATAGAGCAATTAAGCACTGTATAGATAGATCATGTTTTGAACCAA
>JAAYTH010000076.1 GCA_012523785.1 Bacillota bacterium
GGGGGGAAAACTGCCCTCCTCTTTGCCGGAGTGGGTGAGGCCCTCATCTGTGATACCAGTGGTTTGGAAAAGCGGTCCCTCACCGAACCAGCTTCAGAAACCACCATTCGGGGCCCCCGGGTAGGTTTTATTGAAAACATTGAAACCAATATTACCCTCCTGCGCCGTCGTATCAAAACCCCCAACCTTTGGGTCGAAAACTATGAAGTAGGGGAATTAACCCAAACCCGGCTATCCCTGGTTTATATCCAAGGTTTGGCCAGTGAGGAACTTCTAAGGGAGGTCCGTTCCCGCTTGGACCGGATCCAGACCGACGGGGTCCTGGAGAGCGGCCATGTGGAAGAATACATTGAAGATACTCCCTTCACCCTTTTCCCCCTGGTCCTGCGGACCGAAAGGCCGGACCGGGTGGCCAGTTACCTGTTGGAAGGTCATGGGGCCATCCTCACCGACGGCACCCCCTTTGTCCTGATCCTACCCACCCAATTCATTGAAATGCTGCAATCCCCGGACGATTATTACGATCGCTCCCCCATCGGAAGTTTAACCCGGTTTCTCCGCATCATCGCTTACCTTATTTCCATCCTTCTGCCGGGAATATATGTGGCCATAATTAACTTCCACCAGGAATTGATCCCCACCACCCTCCTACTGCGCATCTCCGCCTCCCGGGAGGGGCTCCCCTTTCCCGTGGTAGCAGAGGCCCTGATGATGGAATTGGCCTTTGAAATTCTGCGGGAGGCCGGAGTCCGCCTCCCCCAGGCCATCGGTCCTGCCATCAGTATTGTCGGGGCCCTGATCTTGGGCGAAGCAGCCATCAGGGCCGGAGTAGTATCCCCCATCATAATCATCATAGTAGCCCTGACGGCCATTTCCTCCTTTACGGCCCCGGTGTATAGCATCGGGATTTCCGCCCGCATCCTCCGTTTTCTTTTTATTGGCCTGGGGGGTGCCTTCGGCCTCTTTGGCATGCAGGCGGGGATATTACTTTTTTTGATCCATCTTTGCTCCCTTCGTTCCTTTGGTATCCCCTATTTCGCTCCTATTGGCCCTTTAATTTGGGCCGATTGGAAGGACACCTTCATCCGTACGTTTTTCTGGGGCCTGACCACCAGGCCCAAGCTCACCGGGGCCCGGGAACCCCGGCGGGCCAAAAGCGGGCAAAGGCCAGGGCTAAAAGCAGGAGAAATGGGGGAAAAAGAATGAGGGAAAAGATAGCTAATCGCCAGTTATTCTATATCCTATTCATGATGCGCACAACGGTGATCATCGCCTTCCTTCCGGTCCTCACCACCGCCGATGTGGGCCAAGATGCTTGGTTGACCTCCATTATAACCCTTTTCACTACGGCGGCCATCGCCATTTTAGTAGCGGCCCTGGGTACCCGCTTTCCGGAGCAGACAGTTATAGAATATGGAGAAGGGCTCCTGGGCCCCTGGTTAGGCAAAATACCATCCCTTGTAATACTCCTGGCCCTATTGATCATAGCCGCCTCCGATGTCCGTATTTACTGTGAAATGCTGGTGACTAGTTTTTTAACCGAAACCCCCCTATCCTTTTTGATTGGCACCATGATCCTCATCTCCGCCCTTGGTGCCCAGCAGGGAATTGAAGTCCTGGCCCGGATTGCCGATGTCATTTTTCCCTTGTTTTTAATCATGCTTGTCAGCAGTCTTTTACTGCCCCTACCAGAATTTCGGGCCGCCTACCTGGAGCCGGTCTTTGCCCAAGGATTGGGGCCCATCAGCCGCGCTTCTGTAGCCCCCACAGCCATCGGGGCCCAGCTGTTGATCTTAACCATTCTTATACCTAATCTTACAGCCCCCCGGCTGGCCACCAGAACTGCCCTTTGGGCCACGGTTGCTTCCGGATTAGTCCTGATAATAGCCGCCTTCATCGTCGTTGGCGTCCTGGGCCCGGACTTGGGTTCCCGCTCCGTCTTCCCATTTTACACCATGCTCCGGTCCATTGAAATCAGCGAATTTCTACAGCGGGTGGAAGCACCCATCATCTTTGCCTGGGGTCTGGGGGTTTTTGTCAGTGTTTCGGTCATCATATACGCCGGTGCCCGGGGTTTCTCCCAGCTGTTGCACCTTAAGGATTACCGCCCCCTCATTATGCCCATGGCCGTCATCCAGGGAGCCTACTCCTTTCAGGCCTATGACGATGTCTTCCAGCTTTTAGCCCTCTTTAGGCCCCTTCCCGTGGGCCCCTTTACATTTTCTTGGTTCCTTCTGAGCCTGGTCCCCCTTTATTTGGGCTACCTTTATCGACGGCTGTGGCCTAAGAAAAAATGAAGAAGGAGGCTGGGCCTTTGCCAATACCGCGGCGCATGTTTATAATTTTCTTCCTCATTGTTTTCCTTCTCACCGGCTGTTGGAACCGTCGGGATCCGGAGCTCTTGGGTTTTGTCATTGCCACCGGTTTTGACTACGATCCTAAGACGGGCCTGTATCAGATTGTCATCCAAGTCGCCAACCCCCTGGGGAGTACAAGCCAGGAACAAGGAGGCGGGAGCGTCGATAAAAAGCCCTTCTGGATAGTAGAAGCCCTCGGCCATACCCCCTATGAGGCCCGGGAAAACCTAGCCCTCAAGAGCAGTGTTGAATTCTTCTGGGCCCATAATAGCATTTTAGCCATCGGAGAAAACCTGGCCCGGCGGGGAATACTGCCCATTCTTGATCTTTTTGAACGGGAGAGGCAGCTGCGCATTATTACCCGGCCCATGGTGGTGGAGGGGGATTTACGCACCCTCTTAGAAGCTGAATTTCCCCTGGAAGAAAGCAGCAGCCGGGGTTTGTGGCGTCAGGCCACTACCATGATGTTTGAACGAACCCGTTATCCTTCCACAGTTTTGCGGGAGACCATAATAAACTTGGCTCGACCCGGTGTAGATATTATGATTGGCCGGGTAGGCAACATAGCTCCCAAAACCGATGATAGTACCAGTACTGGCACCACTCCCCCGGCCGAATTAGCCGGGGCAGCAGTTTTTAGGAAAGACCACATGATAGGCTGGATCGGGGAAAGGGAGGTGGCCGGCTGGCACTGGGTCCAGGGGCGGGCCCACCGGGCCACGCTAATTGTTATGTCTCCCCTGGACCGGAGTCCCCTGTCCGTAGAAGTACACCGCTCCCACGCCAAAATAGTACCCCGGGTGCAGGGTGATGAGGTTACAATTACAGTTAAAATACACGCCCGGGGCAGGATGCAAGAGCAAATCACGCCCGGGGACCTGGTCGACATAAAAGAACGGCATGCTTCCTTGGAACGCCGAACGGCGGCAGTAATTGAAAATGACGTGGAGATGGCCTTAAAACGGGCCCAGGAATTAAATAGTGATTACCTGGGGCTGGGCAATCTCATTTACCGCAAACTACCCCGGGAGTGGGAGCTACTGGAACCCAAATGGGAGGAAGTTTTCCCCACCCTAGCCCTCGATATCCAAGCACAGGTCGACATTGTCCGGGCCGGGCTGGTCACCAGTGCCCCCACAATCAAGTAGGAGGCTCTATATGTATGCTGTTTTGCTGCTAATGATCATCATAGCCCTTTTGGAAATTCCCAAAATGCTGCAAAAAAAACAATGGGGAGAGCTGATGGCCTTCACTGGCCTTTGGTTCTTTGCTACCCTTTACGCCTTCCTGGTGGCCGCCGAAGCCCCCCTCCCCAATCCCACGGAACTGATTTTTTTCCTTTTCGGGGGCGGGAAATAGCCCCCCCGGCAGCAGGTGTCCCCAGTCATTTCATCCTGGCATCTGCTTTAGGCCAAAAAATGAGGCGCCCTCGAAGGCGCCTCCAGAACCTATCCCTTACCCCCGGCCTCCAGCCCAAACTCCCGGGCCCTTTGGGCCAACTCTGACAGGCGTCTTTGCACCAGGTAGTTTACCGTCCCGGTGGGGTATTTCCCCTCCGCATTGGGAGTCCCGGCCGGGGTATCGGTAAGGATACTGATACCCTCGTCGATGGTCTTCACCGCCCAAATATTAAATTTACCCCGGGCTACAGCCTCCACCACTTCATCCTTCAGCATAAGATGGGGAGTATTGCCAGCCGGGATGATTACACCCTGCTCACCATTTAAGCCCTCCTCAGAGCAGACGGCAAAGAATCCCTCAATCTTTTCATTGACACCCCCGATGGCCTGCACTTCCCCCTTCTGATTGACGGACCCGGTTACGGCAATACCCTGTTTTAAGGGAAGGCCACTCAGGCTGGATAATAAGGCATAAAGTTCTGTACTGGAGGCACTGTCTCCCTCTACCCCCTGGTAGCTTTGTTCAAAAACCAGCCGGGCCGTGAGGCCCAGGGGATGATCATAGCCATAGCGGGCCGTCAGGAACCCATTGAGGATCATGACCCCCTTAGAGTGAATAGGCCCTCCCAGCTTTACCTCCCGCTCAATGTCTATAATCCCCTCCCGGCCGGGGCCAACACTGGCGGTAATCCGGGTCGGCCTAGCAAAACTTATATCTCCCAAATCCAGTACTGCCAGGCCATTGACCTGACCCACAACTTTGTCGCTAGTAGCAATTAATATCTGCCCCTCCCGGATCAATTCCCGCAGTCTCTTGGCCGGAAGTGTAGA
>JAAYTH010000077.1 GCA_012523785.1 Bacillota bacterium
AACAAATTGGCAACTAACTAGCCACCATGGCCCAAAGCCTGCGCCAGGGCAATACAAATTTCCCCTTCTTCCCCTTCTAATATGGTCCGCACATCTAATAAAACCCTTTCCGCTGCCACCCGGGCCAAAACCGCCGGGTTTCCCCGCCGCAGTCGGGCCGCTAAAGAAGAAACTGAAAGAACCGGTGATTGCAAAGCAACAACATAGGTGGGCAGTTGGGCCAGGGGCATTGCCCCCCCTCCCACCTGGGAATAATCCTGAGCCATCTCCACCTTTAATTTGGCATCCACAGTTTCTTTTATCCTTTGGGCCAGGGCCAGGGCCCGTCTTTCCAAAATCTTTGCCGATACTGTCAGCATCTGCAGCACGGGTAGCTGTTCCACTAGATCTTCTGGGCACAAGTACAACCGCAGGGTGGCCTCTAGAGCACCCAGGGTAATCTTATCAATCCGCAGGGCCCGGTTCAAAGGGTTCTCCTTCATGGCCCTTATATAACCTTCTTTACCCAGGATGATGCCGGCTTGGGGTCCCCCCAGGAGCTTATCACCACTGAAGGTGATGACATCTATCCCGGCCCTTACACTTTCCTGTACCGTCGGTTCGGCCGGAAGGCCGTAGGGGGTGAGGTCCAACAAGATGCCACTACCTAAATCCTCCATCACCGGCAGCCCATGTTTCCGCCCTAATTCAACCAATTGGGCCCCGGCCACTGTGGCGGTAAATCCTATGATACTGTAATTACTTGTGTGTACCTTCAGGAGGAGGGCTGATTCAGGGCCCAGGGCCCTCTCATAATCCCCGGGGTGGGTCTTATTGGTGGCCCCCACTTCCACCAAGCGACAACCGGACCATTCCATAACCTCCGGAATGCGAAAGGAGCCACCGATCTCCACCAACTGCCCCCGGGATACTATAACTTCCCGTCCGGCGGCCAGGGTGTTGAGGGCCAGCAGTACCGCCGCAGCATTATTGTTTACCACCAGGGCGGCCTGGGCTCCGCTGATACGGGTCAATAGTTCCTCCACGTGGCTATAGCGGGAACCCCTTTCCCCCGTCTCCAGATCCAATTCCAGGTTGCAGTAGCCCTGGCCCAACCGGTCCACTTGTTCCCGGGCAGCGGGGGCCAATACCGCCCGCCCCAAATTGGTATGTAATACTACCCCGGTGGCATTTATCACCGGTCTTAAGCGGGGGCTTGTGGCCTGTATTAAATATTCCTGTATCGCCCCTTCAATGGAATTGGGTAAGGTCTCCGGGTCCACCATATCATCTTCCCCCCGGGCAGCCAAAATCTGCTGCCGCAGGCTGTCAATGGCGGAGCGGATGGCCTCGACCACCAGGGGGCGGGGATGTTGGGCCACCCATGGACTGATCTCCTCCCATCCCAAGACATCATCTACCCCCGGCAAGGCACCCAGAAGGCGTTGTTTTTTCTCCACAACCATGGCCGCCACCTTTCCCTTCTTATATTAGTCTATTTCTATTTTTCCCCGGAAACAAGGTTCCTTTCCCCCATCCGGAATAACAGCCCGGGATACTAGCGGCCGGGCAACCATAGCACCGCTGGGGGCACTGGCGGAAGGATACAACAGGACGGAGTAACCACTATTGGAGCTGGCCGTTCTTTGCCATTTATTCCGGCAGGGCCAGCAATGCCAACACACCATCGGCTTTTGATACCAATAGGTTCTTCCCCGGGGGATCTGCAAAGAGGGCAGTGGGGTGAGGAAGGGAATAGTGCCAGTTTATATCTCCATTATAACCCAAGCCGTAAATCCCCTGCCCATCCCCCACAATTATACCCCCGGGGGTTGCCGTCACCAGTAGTTGGGCCGCCGGGGTGCAAAAGCTATGCTCCCAACACAGTTCCCCCGCCCGGTTTAGGTAAAATAAAATACTTCCGGCTTCAATGCCTCCTCCCGCCCGGCTAATAACCAAAATACCGTCTTGAACAGGATCGGCCAGCAACCGCTCTAGGTTATAGTCAAAGGGGTATTGCCAGCATTTGGCACCAGAATAATCCAAACAGTAAAGGAGCCCCGGACTGGCCAAAAACCAACTATCCTTCCCCAGGGCTGTGGTGAGGAATATTTCCTCCGGGGGAGAGGTAAAGTCCCCGCAGATTTCCCCCCTTCTGTTCAATAGTAATGCCTGGTTTTGTATGCCCTCCTGCTGAAATAACAGTTCCGTGATGGCAAAGTATTCCCCTTCAGCATCAAACCCACCCTTTAGAATGGCCCCATTGCGGAGGGGGTGTTCCCAAACCATCTGCCCCTCTTTGTTTACCAAGACTAGCTTCTCTATGTGATTGATCCCCTCTTCCCACAGGGGGCCCAAGAAAACAGCCACCTCTCCCCGGGGGGATAAATAAACATCCTGCAGGGGCCAGGTCCACCGCTGCTGCCATGCCAATTTGCCATCTATTTGATAAAAGAAAACCTGGCAACCGGCAAAATCAGCCGCTAGCCAGTTGGGGCCCTGGGCCCTTACCTGCACCTTCCCCGGCAGTTCCCGCTGCCAGTGCTCCTGGCCCTTCACATCCAAGGCCACGGCCTTCCCGTAGGCATCCCATTCCTCCAGGGGGGAAAACCCGCCCTCTTCCCAAAAGGGAAGGATAGCATCCCCCGTCCCGGGCGTATATTCCCACATGAGCCGGGGAGATTGCTGCGGGAAGAGGCCCAAGGCCTGTAAAACCTTCACCCCCACCGGGTTGGGTAAGTAAAACCCATTGGTGGCGAAACAAACTAGCAGTACCAAAAAGAGAAAACACCCGCCCCAGAGAAGGGGAACCCTGCGCCGCTCCATGGTCTACCCATTCCCCCCATCAATTGCTTGTGGGAATAAGGTTCCCCATCACCGGGGGGTTTCCCTCCTTTTGCCAGTTAATTATCAAAATCTATAGATGATACCACCGGTGAAGACCCGGCCCCTTTCCACAGCTATTTCCCCCTTGTCCACATCCATCTCCAGGGCTAGCATGGCCCCCTTCTGGGCAAGGACAAGCAGGGGCACCTCTATTTCGGTTTCCGTCCCAGCAGAGCTGAGGGGCAGAAGAGTGAAGTGGGTATGGTTATAGCCACCCATATCATTAAGGCCGTCCCCCAATAATGCTATCAATTACCTCTAACGGCATGGACATACCCTCCTTAACAATTAGCAAAGATCATTACTGTTACTATCATGTATTCCCCCTGAGCCTGCAAATACCTGCCGGGGGGCAGGTTTTGACCTTGCCCTTTAATCAGCAATGCTATAGGAATCTAAAAAGGCTTGCATCCCATCCCTGGCCTCATAAAAGGCCTCCTGGGCCCCTTTTGCATCTTCAACACCGATTTCACCTTTTTCGTATTGTTCCTTAGCCAGGGCAAATCTCAGCTTCTTTATTTCATAATCCTGCAACCGTAAGGTCCCCTCAATTGTATTGGGCAAATTATGAAATCCCAGGTGCTGCATTTCCCAACCGGTGTTACCTACCGCTGCCAATGTTTCGGGCGGAAGTTTGCCTTGGCACTCCTCCGTCAGTTCCCTAAAACTGACAAAAATATCTCCCACTTGTTCAACCCGGTAAAGGGATTCCTTCAGGGAAAACCTTTCCTCCAGGGTTTCGCCTTGCAAATTGCCCCGGGCAAATTCATCCGCGGGAATTTCAAACTCCTCCCCACCCCCATAGGGGTCCTGCTTGTCCGCGGTACAGCCACTGATAAGAAGTGACAGCAAAAGCCCGCAGAAAATAATGGTGTAGATAACATGTTTTTTTGTCCCCATTTGTACCACCTCCGCTATATACTGACCTAATTGGGGATGAAAATGTTCCCGCCAAGAAAATAGGCCTTCCTTCGCCATCCCCGATCCATTTGCTAGCCCAAACCCCGGTGGATTATCTACAAAAAAAAGGAGGGGAAATTCGTTATTCCCCCTCCTCCTTCCCGGACTCCTTTATTTCCTTATAATAGTACTCCCGATCCTCTGGATCCATGTTCTCCAGGGCCTGCCTCCGCTGGGCCCTTGAGGCTGACCAGACAGAGGAGCGGGGGGTGGGGTCCTTCTTTTTATCTTCCCCCATGGTATCCCTCCTTTTAGCTATATCCTAAGCCCTAGTTTGCCCCTAAGGCCCTGGGTTATGCCAAAAGGTTGTTCAAAATATCAAGATGTTAATCTCGCCTTTAAACCCTGCCCTCCAGGTATTTTTCTGCCGCAAAGGCGGCCGTGGCCCCATCCCCAGCGGCTGTAACAGCTTGGCGCAGCAGTTTTTGCCGGCAGTCACCGGCGGCATAGACGCCCGGCACCGATGTTTCCATCACATCGTTGGTAATAATATAACCCCTTTCATCCATTTCCACCTTATCAGCTACAAAGCCGGTGTTGGGTATAAAGCCGATATAGACAAAAATACCGCTGATGGTAAATTCCCGCCTCTGCCCATCCTTGACGTTTTTTACCACCACCTGTTCCAACTGTTCTCCACCCTTGAGCTCCTCCACCACACTATCCCAAATAAACTCTATTTTATCGTTGGCAAAGGCCCTTTCCTGCACTATCCTGGTAGCCCGCAGGGCATCGCGCCGGTGTACAATATAGACCTTTTGGGCAAAACGGGTCAGGGCCAGGCCTTCCTCTACTGCCGCATCGCCGCCCCCCACCACCATCACCGGCAACCCTTCGTAAAAGGGCCCATCACAGGTGGCACAGAAGGAAACACCCCGGCCCATAAACTCATCTTCACCGGGTACATGCAGCTTCCGGGAATGGCTCCCGGTGGCCAGGATTACCACCGGGGCCCGATATTCTCCCCGATTGGTGGTAACTATCTTGGTGTCCCCCCCAAACTGGACCGCCTCTACCTCCCCCAGGACCATCTCCGTCCCAAATTCCTTGGCCTGACCCTCCATAATATCGATCAATTCCTGTCCGGCACCGGCGGAAAAACCAGCGTAATTCTCCACCTTCTCCGTAACTGATATTTGCCCACCGGCCAATCCTTTTTCAATTAAGACGGTTTTCAACTTGGCCCGGGAAGCATAAATCCCAGCCGTAAGGCCCGCCGGCCCACCCCCGATAATGATAACATCGTGTGTTTTAATTATTCCCACCTCCAGAGTTTTTCCCCAGGGCTAATTCCAGCCTATCTCTTATTGCCCCGCCCCTTATCATTCCCTTCTTTAGCAAAAAACAATAACAATGGCCCTAGCTTCATTAAGTTTAGCTCTAATTCTCCAAAAAACCCTATTGTCCTCCTCCGGGGAAAATGTTTTCACTATTTTAACATCGCTGCTAATTATTTTCCCCCTTTATGCATAGGATTCCCACCTATGCCATAAACTTCTAATGGTCTGGCCTTTTAGGCCGCCTTTACTGCACCCCCGATGGGAGGGATAAAGATGCCCGGTCTCAGGGAAACAACCTGTCCCCTTTGTGGAGCCAAGATATTTGACCTCAACCTCAGAGATGAGGAGGGGCTCCTTTGCTATAACTGTTACCGCCAGATGGCCACTCGGGACAAGGCTGGCAAAGTACAGGAGGGCTGAATTTGGGTTTCTTTTTCGGCAAGGGTTTTAAGAAAAAAAATGACTGGCGCCGCAACTTCCGCATCAGCTGTGAGGATCCATTGGTGGTACCTAAATTGACTACTATCCTCTGCCGGCACTTCCAGGAGCTGGCCGGCCAACCCCTTTTGATACTCTGTATCGGTACTGACCGCTCCACCGGTGATGCCCTGGGCCCCCTGACAGGAACTTGTTTGGAAAAGATAGTCCTGCCGGGGGCCACTGTCTGGGGAACTTTGGAAGAGCCGGTACACGCGGCTAATCTAAAGGCTACCCTAAAAGAGATCAGGGGCCTTCCGGACACCCCCTTTATCGTGGCCCTGGATGCCTGTTTAGGGCCTGTGGAAAACGTCGGCACTATTGCTGTATCCCGGGGTCCCCTCCGCCCCGGTGCAGGAGTCAACAAGGATCTTCCCCCCGTCGGTGACCTACATATTACCGGTACAGTTAATGTGGGCGGTTTTATGGAATACTTTGTCTTGCAAAACACCCGCCTGGGACTTGTCCATAAGATGGCTGTCACCATAGCAAGATCCCTCCGCCGGGGGCTACTGCAAATACAGGCGGCGGCGGGAAAGGGAGGGGAGGATTAGGGATCAGTCTTGATATTTACCTTTGTATCCTTATCCTGGCCCTTACCTCCAGGCCTTTTTTAGAAGTTCTTTGACTTCCCGGTCCCTGGTCTGGCTAAAGTTTTTATAGAATTGCCCCACGGCATAGAAATTCGCAGGAGTAGAAAGGCAGACTAGTTCATCCACCAAGGCCCTTAGAGAGGCAATACTTTCCGGGGGCCCCACGGGCACCGCCAAAACTAGACGGGCCGCTGCTTGATTCCTTACCATTTTTAGGGCCCCTCGCAGGGTAGCCCCGGTGGCCACCCCGTCGTCAATAACTATAACCGTTTTCCCGGTCAAAGAAGGGTAGGGCCTTTCCCCCCGATAACAATGTAAGCGCCGCTCTATTTCGGCCAGCTGGCGCGAGGCTTCTTCAGAAATGTATTCCGGCGATACTGCCAGGCGATCTACTATGTCTTCATTGAGAACTATACTTCCATCCTGGGCCACGGCCCCCAGGGCCAGTTCACTGTAATGGGGGGCGGGAATTTTCCGTGGTATTACCAGATCCAGACTTCCCCCGGTCACACCATATACTTCATAGGCAACCGGCACCCCACCCCGGGGAACTGCCAAGAGCAAGGGATTCTTCCCTTTATAAGAAGTTAATTTCGAGGCCAATTGTTTGCCGGCCTCCTGTCGATCAGAAAAGAGCATGGCATCACCTTCCTTCTCCCCCTAGAGCCTTATACTTCAGTGCCAAACCCGATTCCCCCCGTTCTTTACTCCACCATTACCGCCAAGGCCTTGGGGACAATCTCGGCCTCTAGGGGAAGGTAGCCGATGAGTTCTCCCTCGGCCTGGATGCTAGCGGAATCTGCCCCGGTAACCCTTACCCGCCGGCTGCGGTGGGCCTGAAAGGAGGGATGATTGGTATGGCCGCCGGTAAAAATGCGGGGAAATACCTGCAGTGTTTCCAGTTTACTCATCCCCTGCACAATACATACATCCAGCCGCCCATCGAAGATATTCGCCTGGGGGGCAATTAACATCCCCCCGCCGAAATACCTGGCATTGGCCACAGCCACCAGGATCACCTCCGTCGCAATCATCCCTTCATCTAATTCAATACAAACCGGTTGGGGGCGGAAGGTGGCCAGGGTGGCCAGCATTCCAGCAATATAAGCCGCCCTTCCCCAAAGCCAAGAAAGACTCTCATTCACCCGTCGGCACACCTCGGCATCCATGCCCATGCCCGTCACCCCTAAAAAATAGCGTCCATTTACTAAACCGGCATCAACAATAAGCCTGCGGCCGGAAAATACCCTTCGGGCCGCCCTTAGGGGGTCCGGCGATAGGGGCAGGCTGCGGATATAGTCACACCCCGTACCGGCCGGAACAATCCCCAGGGCCGCACCGGAGCCCATAATCCCATTGGCCACCTCATTGACAGTGCCATCACCGCCCACGGCCGCCACCACATCAAAGCCCTCTGTCGCCGCCTGGCGGGCCAAGGTTATTGCCTCCTGGGGATAGCTGCTAAAGGCATAATCATAAGTATAGCCTTCCTGGGACAACATTTTTTGGACTGCTTCCCAGGTGCGCCGCCCCTTGCCCCCACCGGCCACCGGGTTGATAATAAATTTGGCCTTCATTTTTTTGCCGCCCTTCCTAGTAAACCGCCCCTTCCCGGGTTTTTCCCGGGGGGGCCTTGGTAAATCCCCGTCAAGATTATTAAAACCCCATGGCAGCCATGGGGTCAACCTCTATTTCCATATAGTCCGGGCAACCCCTGGTCAGGGGCCTAGGCCTTGACCTTGGTTTCACCCGCCGCCCGCCCCGGCATTTTTTGCCCCTTATCCTCTGCGGGCTGTTGCATTTTACAGTTGCCCTGGAAATTAGCCCCTTCCCCTATGATAAGGTTGGCAACGGCAATATCACCCTGGACCTGGCCCGAAGATGTGATTTCCAAAGTGCCCTCCAAATCCAAATCTCCCCGTATTATCCCGGCAACAGTAACATCCCGGGCCTTTATATTGGCAGTAACCTGCCCCTTTTCACCTATAATCAAATCCCCCTGCACCTTCACTTCTCCATTTATCCGGCCTTCAACCCGGATGGTGCCCTGGGCAGTGAGGGTCCCCTGAAACTCACAGCCGGTGCCCACAATAGTATCAACCTGGCCCGGACTTACCCTTTGCGGTTCCTTCCTTCTGAACACTTGCCTCATCCCCCTAACAAGACTATCTTGGCCGTGCCCCTTAAAATACCGGAACAGGGCCAATGGCATATTAAATTCCCCGTCTGACGGCAGTATGCAGCACTATAAATAATTTGCCGGGTTCTGGGGCTTACCGTTGACATGTACCTCGTAATGAACATGGGAGCCGGTACTTCGCCCGGTACTGCCCATGTGGGCTATTACTTCACCTTTGCTGACCCGCTGCCCAACTTTAACTTTAAGGCTGCTGTTGTGCCCATAAAAGGTTCTAAAACCATAACCGTGATCGATAATAACCGTGTTGCCATATCCAGAGCGCCACTGGGCATAGGTGACCACCCCGGCTCCGGTGGCTAGCACCGGCGTACCCCGGGGAGCCGCTATATCCAACCCTTGATGGAATTCCCGTGTACTGCCGAAGGGCGATTTACGGTACCCATAGCGGGAGGTAATCCGTCCCCGGGCGGGCCAAATTGAGGGCTTGGCCTCCAGGTAATCCTGCCGTTTTTCCAGGGCCGTAAGCATTTCCTCTAGGTTTTCCCGATAGGTGTCCACCTGCATCTCAACATTGTCTAGGCTTTCAGCCACCAGGGGAATAAGGGCACCCTGCTCCTTTCCGGCCCCGCCGCCCCCCCGGGCCAGAAGGGAGGATTTCCGCCTAAGGCCCATTATGGTACCATCTTCCCCGCTTCCCCGGGACGCAACTAGAGCCACTTCACCGGGGCTTTGCTGGGAAGTGGCCTGCAAAAGTTCCTGCACCTGGAGTTCCAGCTCATCTAATTCCGAAAGCCTTTCTTCCAAATCCGCCGCCTGATCAGCCAGGGTCTCAATTTCACCCTTCTGTCTGTTATTAGTTTCCCGCAGTTGATACAGTTCTGGTAGGTGCGATTTAACCCGGCCATAATCCCGGTAAAAATAACAGGCGCAGATTAAGACCCCGGCCAAAAGACAAGTACAAACCTGTATAAGGACCCAGGGGATCCGGAGACGGCGCACGGCCCCTTCTGAATGGGGGATAAGCATAAAAGTAAAGTACTTCTTTTTGTCCTGAGAAGACATTTCTTCATCACCCCTAAACCCTTGGCACTGAAAAATTAAAAAACCACTTCACCGCACATTGGCGTATTTCCACGCCATTTGGTGTGGCCCTTTGTATTCCTTACC
>JAAYTH010000078.1 GCA_012523785.1 Bacillota bacterium
GGGCCAATGATAGTGGGGCCTATTTTATCGGCAGGGCAGTGGGACGCCGCCCTCTTTCCCCCACCATCAGCCAGAATAAAACCGTGGAGGGGGCTGTGGGGGGCTTGTTGGCCAGCATCATTGCCGCCTTACCCTTTGGGAAAATACTGGATCTTTTGCCCTTCCATTTGATCATCATGGGTTTTTTCCTGGGATGTGGAGCCCAGGTGGGTGACTTGTTTGCATCTTTGCTCAAGCGGTTTGCCGGTGTAAAGGATTCGGGGAAATTGATTCCCGGCCATGGTGGTGTCCTAGATCGATTTGATGCACTTTTATTAGCCCTGCCCTTAGGATACCTCCTATTCTACTTGGCAAGGGTGGTTTAATCAGGAAAAATCTCCGGGGAAAAAGGGAGGCAAAGATGAAAAAACAGATTTCAATATTGGGATCAACCGGTTCCATAGGCAGGCAGACACTAGATGTTATCCGATCCTTCCCGGATCGCTTCCGGGTACGGGCCTTGACCGGTCACAAAAACGCGGCTCTACTATCCGAACAGGTAAAAGCATTTAATCCCGAGCTGGCGGTGCTCACAGATCCGGATTCTGCCCAGGAACTTTCCCGCTTGTTGGCGGGTTGTTCAACCAAGATCTTAAGCGGGGAGGAAGGTTTGCTGGAGGCGGCAGTTTATCCGGGAACTGATTTATTAGTGACGGCAGTAGTGGGATTTGCCGGGCTTAAACCTACCCTGGCTGCCATTGATGCTGGTCTGGATATTGCCCTGGCCAACAAGGAAACCCTGGTGGCGGCCGGGAAGATTGTAACCACCCGGGCGGCTAAAAAGGGTGTCAGTATTATTCCCATTGACAGCGAGCACAGTGCTATCTTTCAATGTCTACAGGGGAATAATCCTAGGTACCTTAAGCGAATATTATTGACGGCTTCCGGGGGACCCTTTCGCCGGCACACCAGGGAGGAACTAGCCCGGGTTACACCCCGGCAGGCCCTTCAGCATCCCAATTGGTCCATGGGGGCCAAGATCACCATCGATTCTGCCAGCATGATGAATAAGGGCCTGGAAGTCCTGGAAGCCCATTGGCTCTTCGATATTTCCCTTTCTTCCATTGATGTGTTAGTGCATCCCCAGAGCATAATTCATTCCCTTGTTGAATTTACCGATGGTTCGGTTTTGGGTCAACTGGGCCCCCCCGACATGCGCTTGCCCATTTTATATGCCCTATCTTATCCGGAACGTTTGTCCAATACCCTGCCTAAACTCGATCTGATCGGTCGGGAATTATCTTTTTTCCCTCCCGACAAGGACCGGTTTCCCTGTCTGGCCTATGCCTATGAAGCAGGTGAAGTAGGGGGAACATTGCCAGCAGTGATCAATGCCGCCAATGAGATGGCAGTGGCGGCCTTCCTGGGGGAAAAAATTGGGTTTTTGGATATTCCCGGGGTAATAAGGAAGATCATGGATCTCCATCAGGTGATAAAAGAACCTGACCTTGATGATATTTTTTCCGCCGATCTTTGGGCTAGGCAAAGTGCGGAAAGGATTATTAAGGGCTTTATGTCATAAGATAATTAGAGCAGTCAAAAGCAGGGGTAGGTGGTTGTATGGTGACGGCTTTGGCTTTTGTCCTGGTGTTTGGTCTTTTGACGACCTTTCATGAGGTGGGACACTTTACGGTTGCCAAGTTAATGGGCATTAGGGTGGAGGAATTTGGAATTGGTTTCGGCACCCAGATTTTTAGCCATAAAAGGGGCGAAACCCTTTATTCATTAAGGTTACTTCCCTTAGGCGGCTTTGTGAAAATGAGTGGTGAAGATACCCCAGCCCCCAGTGATGCCCGCTCTTACAATAACAAGTCTGTCTTGACACGTATTGCTGTCATTGCCGCGGGCCCCTTCATGAATCTTGTCTTGGCTGTTATTCTCTTTGGGCTTATCTTTTTCATCAGTGGGGTGCCGGAGCAGGCTCCTCTGGTGGGGGGCATCATTGCTGATAGCCCGGCCCAGGGGGCGGGTTTGCAAATAGGAGACGAGGTGCTCAGTATTAATGGCCAAGAAGTAGAGACCTGGGAGCAAATGGCCCTGTCTATTCAAGAAGGCGCAGGAGAAAGGATACGGCTGACTGTTGCCCGGCAGGATGAAACCTTCATCGTGGAGTTAAGACCGGAACCCGACCCTGAAACCGGCATCAACCTCATCGGTGTGGAAAGGGTTATCCGCCGCTACCGTCCCCTTACTTCTGTGTACTATGGTTTTTTGCAAACTGTGGAGGCGGCTATTTTTATCATTACCATGCTGGCGGGAATGATCACCGGGCGCATAGCACCGGAACTGTCTGGCCCCGTGGGAATTATTCAGACGGTGGGGGAGGCGGCCCGAACCGGGTTTTTGGATGTATTGTTTCTGGCGGCCATATTAAGTATCAATATTGCTTTATTTAATTTTTTCCCTATTCCCATGCTGGATGGGGGGCAGCTTCTTTTCTTGACAGTGGAAGGGATACGGGGCAAACCCTTGAGGCCGGAACAGGAGGGTTTTTTCCGGTTTATAGGTATCCTTTTACTGCTTTTGCTGTTAGTTGCTGTTACCTACAGCGATATTACTCGTTTATTGCTTAGCTAACATAACAAATCAGGGCTAGTTTTGCGGCGGTGACATTAAAAGGAGTGACACCAAAGGATCGCCCCTTTGTGTCGATTGCATTGACTTACAGCGGTGTTACCGGGCCATTATTTTAATGAAACCCGGGATGGAACCCTATTTGGGAGGTGAATTTTTTGGCCAGGCGGCAGAGTCGTTTAGTACGGGTTGGTGATATAAATATCGGGGCTGGGAACCCGGTGGTGGTACAATCCATGACCAGTACCGATACCCGCGATGTGGAGGCAACCCTGGGGGAGATAGCCAGGCTCAAGGGGGCTGGCTGTGAAATAGTGCGGGTTGCTGTGCCCGACCGGGAGGCCGCCTTAGCCTTGGGGCAGATCAAGGCCAAGATTAATATACCCCTGGTAGCAGATATTCACTTTGACTACCGCCTGGCCCTCCTCAGCCTGGAACAAGGGGTAGATAAGCTGCGCCTTAACCCCGGAAATATTGGTGATAGGGAAAGAGTGCAGGCTGTTGTCTCCCGGGCCAAGGAGAGGGGTATTCCCCTTCGGATCGGTGTCAATGCCGGCTCTTTGGAAGATGATTTGGTCCAAAAATATGGCCGTCAGTCGGCCCCGGCGATGGTGGAGAGTGCATTACGGCATGTGGATATTTTAGAGGCTGAAGACTTTCGGGATATAATTATTTCCCTTAAGGCGGCAGATGTGGGGGTGACAATAGAGGCATACCGCCTAGTGGCGAAGAAGACTGATTATCCCCTCCATGTGGGGATAACCGAAGCCGGAACGGCCTGGGCAGGCTCCATTCGCTCGGCCGTGGGGATCGGGGCTATCCTATCTGCAGGCATTGGTGACACCATACGGGTTTCCCTTACGGCGGACCCCGTAGAAGAGGTCCGGGTGGGCTTTGAGATATTGAAATCTTTAGGGCTTAGGGAGCAAGGCCCCACAATAATCTCCTGCCCCAGCTGCGGGCGCTGTGAAATTGATCTGGCCCCTTTGGCCCGGGAGGTGGAGGAAAAAACCAAGGGAATTGTGGAACCACTGAAGATAGCCGTTATGGGCTGTGTAGTCAACGGCCCCGGTGAGGCTGCTGAAGCCGATTTTGGCATCGCCGGGGGCAAAGGGGAGGGTCTTTTATTCCGGAAAGGGAAAATTATCGCGAAACTAGCGGAAAAAGAATTAGTATCGGCTTTGATGGAAGAAATACAAGATTATTTGCGGCTGGAGGTTTGACAAGGGGGTGCCCATCCAGTACAATTGAATAAGCAAAAAATAGCGGCTATGAAGGGAATTAGTAAGGCAGGGGGAAGAGCACAGGGAGTTTGACCCCACGACTGGGAGGGTTGGCCCCTTCCCCACCTGAACCCGTCCCGGAGTTTTTTGCCTGAAGGATATTATTAGGGCAAAACGGTGGGCCACCGTTAGTGGTTTTAGCGAGGGGGCGGTTTTTTTAGACTGCCAAGCGGGGTGGTACCGCGGGATAACCTCCCGTCCCGGTCTGGGACTGGGGGTTTTTTGCTTTAGTAGGATGATAAAATGGCAGATGTCTCTAAGGAGGTTTGGATAATGCGCATGTCACAATTATTTGCCCCCACCCTATGGGAGGTACCAGCGGAGGCTGAAACCATTAGCCATCAGTATCTTCTCCGGGCGGGGATGATTCGGAGGATTGCAGCTGGAATATATACCTATCTCCCCCTGGCCCAGCGGGTATTGGAAAAAATAGAGGAAATAGTGCGGGAGGAAATGAATAAGCAGGGTGGACAAGAACTGAAGATGCCCACCCTACATCCGGCGGAACTGTGGCAAGAATCCAGCCGGTGGGATGCCTATGGGAAGGAATTATTCCGCCTGCAGGATCGACACGAGCGGGACTATTGCCTAGGCCCCACCCATGAGGAGGTCATAACGGATCTGGTGAGGCGGGAGGTGAATTCATACCGCCAACTACCCCTTCTCCTCTACCAAATTCAGACCAAGTTTCGGGATGAAATCCGGCCCCGCTTTGGCCTCATTAGGGGAAGGGAGTTCACCATGAAGGATCTTTATAGTTTTGATCGGGATCAAGAGGGGCTGGATATCAGCTATCAAAAGATGTATGACGCCTACAGTGCTATCTTTCGCCGCTGTGCCTTAAAATTTCAGGTGGTGGAGGCCGATACTGGCGCCATCGGCGGGACTGATTCCCACGAATTTATAGTTGTGGCTGATACGGGTGAAGACGAGATTGTTTATTGCGAAGGCTGTGACTATGCGGCCAATGTTGAGCGGGCGGTGGCCGCCGATGAGGAGGAGGATTACAGAGAACCTGAAGGTGAATTGGAATTGGTATCTACCCCGGGGGTAAGTACCATTGATGCTGTGGCTTCCTTTTTTAAGGCCCCGCCGCGGCGGTTGCTAAAAACCTTGGTTTACTTGGCTATTGATGGGGAAACCTATAAGCCAGTGGTTGTTGTCTTGCGGGGAGACCGGGAAGTAAATGAAATAAAGCTGCAAAACCATCTGGGCTGTATGCATTTGGCCCTGGCTGATGCTGAAACCGTTAGGGAAATTACCGGTGCGCCGGTGGGATTTGCCGGGCCGGTAGGGCTTGTGGATGTGCCCCTACTTATTGACAGGGAAGTGATGGCTGTCGTCAATGGTGTCTGTGGGGCGAACAAGGCTGATTATCACTGGATAAATGTTAATCCCGGCCGGGATTTCCCAACTTCTGAAATTGCGGATATACGAAGGGTGGTGGCCGGAGACAAGTGTCACTCCTGTGGCAGCCCTCTGCACAGCGCCCGGGGCATTGAAGTGGGTCATATTTTTAAATTGGGGACCAAGTACAGTGAAGACCTGGGTGCCACCTTTCTGGACGGGGAAGGGCGGGAAAGGCCTATAGTAATGGGATGTTATGGAATTGGTGTCCCCCGCACCATGGCTGCAGCCATCGAGCAGAATCATGATGAGAAGGGAATTATTTGGCCCATGTCTATTGCCCCTTATCAAGTGGTAATAGTACCGGTGAACAGTAAAAACAGCGAACAAATGGACTTGGCCGAGGTCCTGTATGCTGAAATGAATGAGGCGGGTATCGAAGTCGTTATAGATGATCGGGATGAAAGAGCCGGTGTCAAGTTTAATGATGCGGATTTAATCGGCTTTCCCCTGCGGGTGACCATAGGTTCCCGCTCCCTCAAGGAAGGCAAGGTGGAAATAAAGGACCGGGCCACGGGCAAGGTTACACTGGTAAAGGCCGGGGAAGCCGTGGGTGTGCTCCAAGAAAAAATTAAGAAGGCCAGTGCAGCCCGGTAAAATTAGGGCAGGAATTATTGCCCTGGATGGGGAATATTATACAGTGCAATGTCAGAACACAATTCTTATCTGCCATTACCGATTTGAAAGTGGGAGGTGGGCCCATGAAGGTTGTGGCAATTATTCCAGCGTACAATGAGGCGGAACGAATTGGCGGTGTACTGGAGGTATTGCAGCGAGTATCAGAAATAAATGAGATTGTTGTGGTCAGTGATGGTTCAGAGGATAATACGGTTGAGGTGGCGCTAAGGTATAAGGTTACTGTGATTGCACTTCCCCAGAACATCGGCAAGGGAGGGGCAATGAAGATTGGTTGTGATTACTCCGCTGCAGATGTATATTTATTTTTGGATGCGGATCTGATTGGTTTACAGGCGGAGCATGTCACTGCATTGTTGACTCCGGTTCTTATGGACCAGGCGGATATGGCCATTGGCATATTTGGTAATGGCCGTATAGCAACGGATTTTGCCCAAAAGGTGGCCCCCTTTTTGTCGGGGCAAAGGGCGGTAAAAAGGCAGGTTCTAAACAGCATCGACCAATTGGATGCTACCCGTTACGGGGTAGAGGTGGTTTTGACTAAGTATGCTGAAGATAGTGGCATTAGGGTTACAGAAGTGCCCCTGCCCGATTTAACCCATGTTATGAAGGAGGAGAAACTGGGATTTGTCCGGGGTTTCTATGCCCGCCTGAAAATGTATTGGGAAATCGTTAAAAGTGTTAAAATTAGCTAGTTTTTTACAGATGTATTATTTAGGAGTTTAAATATCGTGGGAGGAAAATTATGTTAGAACCAATTACAAGGGAGGAGAAAACTCCCTTTTTAAAATTATTAGCTGCTTTGCCCATCCCCCGAAAGGCGCGAGAGACTTTGCAAAAAGCCCTTTTGGGTATAGAAGTTTATGAAAAAACAAACCAGGTTCTCCTTTATTTTACTGCCGATGGTATCCTCCAGACTGAGTGGCTGGAAGTACTAGAGGATGCATTGGGGGAACAATTTCCCCTTCGGACTAATTTTAAAATGATTACTGTATCCGGAAGATCCCCTTCTTGGCAAGAAGACCTTAAGAAGAACTGGCCAGAACTCTGTGAAGCGTTGGCCAGTGAATTTCCTTTTCTGCAGGGATGCCGGGAGGATTTATCCTATGAGGCGGAGGAGGGAAATTGTATATGCATTACTGTGCCCTCCCCCTTTTTATTGCAGCTGTTGGAACAAAAGATGGACCAGCTGGAAGATATATTTTCCCGTTCTTTAGGTATTAGGATACAAGTTAGGCTGAAGGCTGTTGAAAAGGGCTTAGAGAAAAAATGGCGGAGGATTAAAGAACAGCGGGAGCAAGAAGACCAAGAGTATCTGACAAGGCTGCAGCAAAAAAGCAGGGGGCAAGAAGGGGAAGGACTCCCCCGGGTGCTTATGGGGAAACCAATTTCCACCCCCCCGACACCCCTGACGGAACTTTCAGGAACAACGGGGGAATTTGTTGTTTCCGGGGAAATAATCAAATGGGAATATAGAAATATAAGATCCGGGCGTTTGCTTTTTACCCTGGTGCTCAGTGATCGCATTGATTCCATTGCCATTAAAACGGTGTGCGATCCAAAACAGGGGGAGATGATAAAAAGGGCTTGCCAAAGGGAGAATATATGGTGTTTGGTCCGGGGTTCTTTGGAAGAAGATCGTTACCTGCGGGAAGAAATTTTATGGGCCAAGGATATCACCCTAATCCCGGCCCAACATAGACTGGATACCGAGGCGGAGAAAAGGGTAGAGTTGCATCTGCATACCCAAATGAGTGCCTTGGATGCTACCGTGTGCATTGATGAGTTATTTGCCACCCTCAACCGCTGGGGCCATGATGCAGTAGCCATTACTGATCATGGGGTAATTCAGGCCTTTCCCGATGCCCACTCCCTGGGTGAAAAATATAATATCAAGGTGTTATATGGCCTGGAGGGGTACTTGGTCGATGAAGGCCAGGAGCGGGGAAAGGCGTTTCATATTATGCTTTTGGCTAAAAACCAGCAGGGGCTGCGGGATTTATATAGGTTGGTCACCCTCTCCCACCTAAAACATTTCTACCGGGTGCCCCGTATTCCCCGGAAAGATTTGATCCGCCTCCGGGGCAATTTGTTGGTTGGAAGTGCCTGTCAGGCGGGGGAACTAATACAAGCCTACTTAAAAGGGATAAAGGGAGAGGAATTAGCACAAATTGCCGGGTTTTATGATTATCTTGAACTCCAGCCCTGGGCTAATAATTCATTTTTAATTAGGGAGGGTCGTATCAACAGGGAAGGGCTTTTGTCTATGAATCAGGAACTGTATGATTTGGGGAAAAGACTGGGGCTCCCGGTTGTTGCCACCGGTGATGTTCACTTTTTAGAACCAGAGGATGACCTGCTCCGGCGTATACTCATGGCCGGGCAGGGCTTCAATGACGCCGATCATCAAGCCCCCCTTTACCTCAAGACTACGGCCGAGATGTTGGCGGAATTTGCCTATTTGGGCGAAGATGCTGCCCGGGAGATAGTCATCGAAAATCCCCGAAAAATAGCCTCTGAAGTCGAAGAAGTCCAACCTTTGCCCGCTGGACTTCACACCCCGGAAATTCCCGGGGCCGATGAAGGAATACGTTCCATGGCCTTTGCAAGGGCGAAAAAACTATATGGTGAGCCACTGCCCTGCCTTGTGGTCCAAAGGCTGGAGAAGGAACTGACAGCCATTATTGATAATGGTTTTGCGGTTATATACCTCATTGCCCATAAATTGGTTCACAAATCTTTACAGGATGGTTATCTGGTTGGTTCCAGGGGTTCGGTAGGTTCTTCCTTGGTGGCTACAATGTGTGGGATTACCGAAGTAAATCCCTTACCCCCCCACTACCGCTGTCCGGAGTGTAATTATAGTGATTTTATTACCGATGGCAGTGTGGGCAGTGGATTTGATCTGCCCCCAGAGCCCTGTCCCCATTGTGGTCGGGAGTTGGCGGTGGATGGCCATAATATTCCCTTCGAAGTGTTTATGGGTTATGAGGGGGATAAAGTACCCGACATAGATTTAAATTTTTCCGGTGATTATCAGCCGGTAATCCATCGGTATACGGAGAAGTTTTTTGGTTCCGAACGGGTCTTTCGGGCCGGCACCATTTCTACCACCGCTGAGCGCACAGCCTATGGCTTTGTCAAGGGTTATTTTGCTGATAGGGGGCTCAAACGGCGCAGTGTGGAAATAGACCGTTTAGTTAAGGCCTGTACGGGAATTAAGAGAACGACGGGCCAGCATCCCGGGGGCTTGATGATTCTGCCTGAGGATAAGGAAATCGCAGAATTTACTCCCCTTCAATACCCCGCAGATGCCAAAAGTGCCGGGGTAATCACAACCCATTTTGATTATAATTCTATTGGCGGTTGTCTGTTAAAATTAGATCTTCTGGGACATGATGACCCGACGGCCTTGAAAATATTATCAGAATTGACGGGGGTAGATGCCAATACCATTCCCTACAATGATGAGAAGACAATGGCTATATTTTCCGGCCTGGGGGAATTGGGGCTGGAACCAGATCTCTTCGACATTCCTATTGGCACCATAGGGATTCCGGAATTTGGCACCCGCTTTGTGAGGCAAATGCTCCTTGATACCAAGCCGACTACCTTTGCGGAATTGGTCAGGATTTCCGGCCTTTCCCACGGAACGGATGTCTGGCTGCAGAATGCCCAGGATCTGGTCCGTTCCGGTACAGCAGAATTATCGGAAGTAATTTCAACCCGGGATGATATAATGACTTATTTAATCGCATATGGGGTACCCCACCGCCGGGCCTTTAACATAATGGAACAGGTACGCAGGGGAAAGGGCCTAGATAAGGAAGATATCAGGATAATGTCAGCTGCCGGGATCCCCCAATGGTATATTGATTCCTGCCAAAGGATAAAATACATGTTCCCCAAGGCCCACGCCGTGGCCTATGTCATAATGGCCTACCGAATTGCCTGGTACAAGGTTCATTATCCCCAGGCTTTTTACGCCACCTACTATACCCTACGGGAGGGGGACTTCGATGTTTCCTTGGCCCTGGAGGGCCTGGTCGGTATCAGGCAACAGATTTCCGAGATAGAGAAAAAAGGCAATGAGGCCACGGCCAGGGAAAGGAGTATGCTCACCTTATTGGAGGTGGCCCTGGAGATGTATGCCCGGGGATTTAAGTTCCGGGGAATCGATCTAGACAAATCAGATGGCCGCAAATTTATAATTACCCCCACTGGCTTGCTACCACCTTTTTCCGCCCTGGCGGGTGTGGGGCAGAAGGCGGCCAACAATATTATTCGAGCCCGGGCGGAAGGCCCCTTTACTTCGGTGGAGGATCTGCGTCTGCGGGCCCGTTTGAGTAAAAAGGTAATCGAATCTTTGCGTAAAATGGGTTGTCTAGATAATTTGCCGGAGACAAATCAGCTGCTCTTGTTTGCCGAATAGTAACGGGTTTTTGGGAAAAAAATAATTGACAAAACCCCCGGTATTGACTACAATCCTATATGAACAGCAAATAACATAGGCCGTGATGGAAACCAGTACACCCGCCCTGCCCGCCAGAAAGGGAGCCCTACTGCTGGAAGGTTCCTCGGGAGCGTGGAGGTGGAAGCCCTTCTGGAGCCGGAGGACCGAAAGAGTGAGTAGGTTTTCCCGCCTAGCAGCCGTTACCCTGCCGGGTGCCCAGCCTAGTGGGCACCCCCGGAGGCCGTTTACTGTGAAGTATCGGTAAAAAAGGGTGGTACCGCGTTGGAAAAAACCCCTCGTCCCTAAAAGGATAGGGGTTTTGCGTATTTCTAAAGGAGGCAATAAAAATGATGACAGGCAGTGAAGTGAGGGAAAAGTTCCTCCAGTTCTTTGAGGGTAAAGGCCATCTGATTTTACCCAGTGCGTCCTTAATTCCGGAGAATGATCCCAGCCTACTCCTGGTCGGGGCTGGCATGGCACCCTTTAAGCCGTATTTTACCGGTCAAAAGACCCCACCCCGGCGTAGAATTGCCACTTGTCAAAAGTGTGTGCGCACGGGAGATTTGGAGAATGTGGGGCGGACAGCCCGCCACCACACCTTTTTTGAGATGCTGGGCAATTTCTCCTTTGCCGATTATTTTAAGAAAGAGGCCATCGCCTGGGCTTGGGAGTTTATGGTTGAAGAGTTGAGGCTTCCGGTGGAAAAATTATGGGTCAGTACCTATAAGGATGATGAGGAGGCTTATAGCATCTGGCGGGAAAATATCGGGGTGCCCGGGGACAAGATCGTGCGCTTGGGGAAGGCGGATAACTTTTGGGAAATTGGGCTTGGCCCGTGTGGGCCTTGCTCGGAAATCTATTACGACTTGGGCCCGGAACGAGGATGTGGTTCCCCTGACTGTGCCCCGGGCTGTGATTGTGACCGATATTTGGAGATCTGGAATTTGGTTTTTACCCAGTTTGATCGGGACGAGGAAGGAAACTATACCCCCCTACCCGAAAAAAATATTGATACTGGCATGGGCCTAGAGCGGATCGCATCGGTGATGCAGGGAGTGTCTTCAAACTATGAGACTGATTTAATCAAACCGATAATAGAGCGGGTGGCTAGGATGACGGAGGCTGCCTATAAAGAAGAAAGGATAAATCCTTCCTTGAAGGTCGTCGCTGATCACCTGCGGGCCGTTGTCCATATGGTGGCAGACGGTATTCTTCCCAGTAATGAAGGGCGGGGTTATGTTATGCGCCGGTTGCTGCGGCGGGCCCTTCGGCACGGTAGGTTATTGGGGATAGATGATTCCTTCCTACACCTAACCGCAGACACGGTGATTGCCATTGGCCAAGGGGCTTATCCAGAGCTAAAGGAACACCAAGACTTGATCTTTAAGGTTATAAAACTGGAAGAAGAGCGTTTCCAGGAAACCCTAGAGGGGGGCATGAACATTCTTTCTAGCTATTTGCGGGAAATGAGGGAGGAAGGGCAGAAGATATTATCCGGTGACAAGGCCTTTCGCCTTTATGATACCTATGGCTTCCCCCTAGAACTTACCCGGGAAATAGCGGCGGAAGAAGGTTTTCAAGTTGCTGAAAAGGATTTTGCCCGGGCCATGGAAGGCCAGCGGAAAAGGGCCCGTTTGGCCCGGCAAAAGGCTGATGGTATGATGGTGGGAGATAGTACCCACCGGGAACTAACGGGTATGGAACCAACAATCTTTATTGGTTATGAAAACTTATTAGGAAGCGGTCAGGTCCAGGCGATAATCTCCGGCGGCCAAATAGTTTACGAGGCCCGGGCTGGTTCCAGGGTTGAAATGGTTCTGGACAAAACCTCCTTCTATGCCGAGGCCGGTGGGCAGGTGGGGGATAGGGGTGTCCTTTTTGCCCCTGGGGTCCGGGTGGAAGTGGAGGATTGCCACTATTTGCCTGGTGATATTATCCTCCACCAAGGTAGGGTCAAAGAGGGAATAATCAAAACCGGCATGCAACTTAAGACCCAGGTGGATACAGGCCTCCGCACGGCTACTGCCCGTAATCACACTGCAACCCATCTGCTCCACTGGGCCATAGGGCGCGTTTTAGGTGAACATGTCCAACAGGCAGGCTCCTTGGTGAATGAAGATCGCCTGCGGTTTGATTTTTCCCATTTCACAGCACCAAAAGAGGAGGAACTGTGCCGGATTGAAAGACTGGTAAACGAAAAGATAGTGGAAAATAGCCCGGTTAAAGCAACTATTACTTCTTTAGAAAAAGCCCAACGAATGGGTGCCAGTGCCCTTTTTGGGGAAAAATACGGAAGCCGGGTGCGGGTTATAAAGATCGGTGACTACAGTCTTGAACTTTGCGGAGGTACCCATGTAAAGGCCACCGGTAGCATTGGTTTATTTAAACTCACCAGTGAAGGCAGTGTGGGGGCCGGACTGCGCCGAATAGAGGCTGTCACCGGGCTAGGGGCGCTGGAACATGTAAGTAGCTTGGAAAGGATCTTGAGCCAATCGGCCGCCAAGTTGAAAACCAGGCCGGGGGAGCTTCCGGACCGGGTTGCATCCCTAATAACAGAAATTAAGGAAAAGGATGCGGAATTGAAAGCCTTGGGGCACCAATTGGCCCGGTTACAGGTGGAAGGATTGGTGGCCAGGGCCGAGGATATTGGTACTGTAAAGATGGTGGCAGAAGCCGTTCCGGCCAAAGGGATGGCCGAATTGCGTTCCCTGGCGGATATTCTACGGGAAAGGCTGCCCTCGGGAATTATTCTGCTGGGTGCCGCCCAGCAGGACCGGGTGGATTTTGTCTGTTCAGTTTCCAGTGATCTGATAAAGGAAGGATTGCATGCCGGTAAAATCATAAAGGAAGTGGCTATAATTGCCGGCGGTGGCGGCGGTGGTAGACCGGATATGGCCCAGGCGGGGGGGAGGAATCCGGCCCGCTTGTCAGATGCCCTCCGCCGGGGGGTGGAATTGATACGGGGACAACTGCCGGGATAAATCAAAGATACTTTCTTCGGAAAAAGGAAATCCTTCCCCCGGGCACGAATATAGTAGGAAAGATTTTTACAGGGAGTGTGAAATCATGGCAGAACAACCCTTTGATGCCACCATGCGTTTTCGGGTGAAGGGAGAGGAGGATTTAAACCAGGTCCGCAACATTCTTCTCCAAGTTTATGAAGCCTTGGAGGAAAAGGGCTATAATCCTATAAATCAAATTGTCGGTTACTTTTTATCCGGCGATCCGGCCTATATTACCAGCCATAAGAATGCCCGCAATTTAATCCGGAGGCTGGAGCGAGATGAACTGTTGGAAGAGCTGGTCCGCTTCTATTTACAGCACCCCTGATTTCCGGTGCTTTGGAACCGGAGTCTTTTTGCCCTAATATGTTGTCCGGATTCTTTCGTTTCATTAATCTAATCTTGGCTAGGAAGTGGAGGGGGAATAATGCGGCTACTGGGTCTTGACTGGGGAGATAAGGCCATTGGGGTTTCTGTCAGTGACCCCCTAAGATTGACGGCCCAGGGAGTTGCGGTTATAAAGCGCCGGGGTATAGAAAAGGACCTGGAGGAATTGCGGGAACTGTGTAATCACTTTCAAGTAGAGCGTATAGTATTGGGTTTACCGATAAGCATGGATGGGAGCCGGGGAAAACAAGTAGAGAAGGTAGAAGGCTTTGCAGCCTTAATAGAAGAAAGACTAAAAATACCCGTTACCTTTTGGGATGAAAGGTTAACTACCGCCGCAGCCGAAAGAACCCTTCTCAAGGCCGATGTGGCCAGAAGGAAAAGACGCCAAGTAATTGATAAGATGGCGGCAGTATTGATCCTACAGGGCTACTTGGATAGGCAGCGTTTGGATAGTTCTTGACATGTATCTGGGGAGCAATTACAATGGCATTGATTAGGGGCCGGAGATTGTAAATCAGGGGGCAACTTAATTCCTCACCCTTTGGGTTGGGTAATAAGCCTCGGTTTGGGGGGGACAATAAGTAATCCGGAGATTAACTAATTCAAGGAAAAAGAGGTGGCGGGAATGGCCGAAGAAGAAAACACGGTGGTATTGCTGGATGAAGAAGGTGAAGAGTACGAATTTTATGTTTTGGATGTAATTGAGGTGAAGGGGTCCGAGTATGCTATACTACTGTGTACCGAAGAAGATGCAGAGGAAGCCGAGGTTTTGAGGATAGAAGAGGATGACGCCGGTGATGGGATTTTGGTTGAGATAGATGATGATGAAGAATGGGAGCGGGTGGCCCGGCACTGGGAGGAGTTGCTGGAGGCTGATGGGGAGTAAGGAAACGAATTGTGGCCAGCCTTCGGGCGAAATTGAAATCTGTTGGGCTGCTTCAATTCAATTGACACAATGCAGGGCTGTATGCTACAATACTTCTGGTTGGATGCAGAGACAGCACCGCCCTAACCGCACGGTGAAGGTTTCAAATTGCCCTTTGGCATACCTATCCCGGCGAGTCTGATGTGTGGAGGTTTTTTCATTGTATGGAATTATTGAAACTGGTGGAAAGCAATACAAGGTGCAAACTGGTGATGTGATAATGATAGAGAGGCTGGAGGCTGAAGTTGGCGATACTGTTGAATTTGATCAGGTTTTGATCCTCAATGACAATGGCGACCTGCAAGTTGGTACGCCCTATATTTCAGGTGCTAAGGTTGTCGGAAAGGTTTTGGAACAAGGTAAACGAAGGAAGATATTGGTCTTTAAATACAAGCCCAAAATTAATTATCGGCGTCGCTATGGGCACCGCCAGCCTTATACCCGGGTGCTGGTGGAAGAAATAGTTAGTTGAGATGATAAATGTTTTCATAACCCGCGGCAGTGGGGGGAAAATTGAAGGCTTTCAGGTGCAAGGACATGCCGGATGTGGATATCGGGGGACTGATATTGTCTGTGCCGGTGTATCTGTCCTTACCCAGGTGGCTGTTATTGGCTTGGAGGAATATTTAGGCCTACAAGCCAAGGTTTTTATTGAATCAGGGTTGCTTAAGTGTTGTTTGCCTGCTAGACCAGCGGAACAAGAGGCGCAAATTGATGCCATCTTGGAGACAATGGTTCTGGGTCTAAATGGTATAGCCGCCGAATATCCTGACCGTGTATGTATTGTTGAGGAGGAGGTGGACTGTGATGCGTAGGATAAATCTACAACTTTTTGCCCATAAAAAGGGAGTTGGTAGCTCCCGGAATGGCCGGGACAGTAAATCAAAACGGCTTGGTGTGAAGAACTATGCTGGCCAGTATGTCACTGCCGGCAGTATCATCATACGGCAACGGGGTACCAAGATCCATCCGGGGGAAAACGTCGGGCATGGTAGGGATGATACCCTTTTTGCCCTTGTGGATGGGATCGTTGCCTTTGAGCGAAGGGGAAAAAAGAAAAGGCAAGTGAGTGTATATGCCCAGAAGGCAGCACTATAGATGCCAATGAAGCCGCCGGCCAAGGAGTTCGGCGGTTTTTTGTTGGGAAAAGGATTACCGCTAGGGGACGTCGAAGGACAAAACATAATACAATGGAAAGAGTTGGTGCCAATGATTCCTATCCCCTGGGCCAAAATGCGAAACCTTCTCCTCCTGGAAGCGGTGTTATTTGGTGGATGTATTTCTATTTGCAGTTTGCTGGATAGCTGTTCCCGGCCCCTAATCTTCGGCTTGGGACTATTCTTTTCCCTGCTGCTTGCTGTCACCGCCCTGTTATTCCGGATTGATACTGGTAAAATGAAGGATGAAACGTGGCAGAGGCAGCACCATGATCTTCTCAATCACTTACAGGTCATTTACGGTTTTCTCCAGTTGGGCAAAACAGAGCGGGCTTTGGAATATGTGGCTGGCATTGTAAAGGATAATTAGGGATCAGCTGGTTGTGGGAAAAAGGTTGAGTGTAAGTGGGCGTAATGGTGGTCTTGTTGGGAAGTATCGGAAGGACGAAAAGGGGCAATATTAGTGCCAAGGCCCCGGCGGGGTTGGGGTGATTTAGCGCACTGGGAACAAAAGGGTCGGAAAATTATTTTTATAGTGGGGTATTGTATATGTTTTATGATCAGGCTAAGATCTTTGTTAAGGCCGGCGATGGCGGCAGTGGTGTGGTCAGCTTTCGCCGGGAAAAGCATGTGCCCCGGGGCGGGCCCGATGGGGGTGATGGTGGCCGGGGGGGTGATGTGATCTTTTTAGTCGATCCGGGCCTGCGTACCCTCCTGGACTTTCGCTACCAGCGCCACTATAAAGCGGAGCGGGGAAGACATGGCAGTGGTGCCAAAAAACATGGTGCTGCCGGTGATGACTTGATCATTCGTGTCCCTCCCGGAACCATCATCAGGGATACTAAAACCGATGCACTTATGGCTGATCTCATCCACCCCGGGCAGCAGAAGACAGTGGCCCGGGGGGGCCGGGGGGGGAGAGGCAATGCCCGGTTTTTAAGTAACCGCCACCGGGTCCCCCGTATCTCTGAAAAGGGGGAACCAGGGGAGGAACGTTGGCTTTTGCTGGAGTTAAAGCTCTTGGCTGATGTGGGCCTGGTAGGGTACCCAAATGTGGGCAAGTCAACCCTTCTATCCCGTGTTTCGGCGGCAAAGCCTAAGATTGCGGCTTATCCCTTTACCACCCTTACCCCTAACTTGGGGATGGTTACCGTCGGTGAAGAAAACTTTGTCCTGGCCGATATCCCGGGTTTAATTGAAGGTGCCCACCAAGGGGTGGGCTTGGGCCATGAATTCTTGCGGCACTTGGAGCGTACCCGCCTACTCATCCATGTTATAAATATGGCGGCTGATCTGGAGGGTAGGGATCCCATCCAGGATTATCACAGTATTAATTCCCAACTCCTTCACTATAGTGAAAAACTGGCGACCTTGCCCCAGGTATTGGCTGCCAATAAAATGGATCTCCCCCAGGCCCGGGAAAATCTAACGGCCTTTCGAGAAATACTGGGGCCCGGCCAAAAAATATTTCCCATCTCAGCCGCAACGGGGGAGGGTATAGAGGCACTACTTTTTCGTGTCAAAGAGTTGTTGGGAGAGCTTCCACCCCCGGAAGAAATAGAAACAGTAACCTTAGAGGACCCGGGGGTACCTGACTCGACCTACGAGATTATACATACTGGGGGCCGCTATGTAATAAAGGGCAAGGGAATTGAGCGGATAGCCGCCATGACCAATTTCCAGCAAGAAGAAGGGGTCAAGCGTTTTCACCGTGTTCTGGCTAAGATGGGTATTTTAGCTGCTTTGCAAGCGCGGGGGATTAAGGATAACGATGTTGTCAGAATAGGTAAGATCGAACTTAACTATACACAACAGGGCGGCAAGTAAAGGATAAAATATGGTACTTGGGGTTGAATACGCCCATTGTCTAAGCCTTAAAACACGGTTTTTATTAAAAACAATAACTTTTATTCCCTTTTAGGGAGGAATAAAGGGAAAGAAGGCGAATTAGATACAAGTATCGACACATCTTGTTGGGGTACTAGGGAGTGGGTAAATAGATGGACCCGGAGATGGAAGATCTTGTACAATTGCGGGGTAGGACTGCAAGTGCCGCCATAATGGGTGGCACCTTCGATCCTATACATTATGGCCACCTGGTGGCGGCGGAAGCGGCCAGGGTTAAATTCCAGCTTGATAAAGTGTTCTTTGTTCCCAACCGTCAGCCGCCCCATAAAAAAGATTATCAGGTGACGGCGGCAAAACACCGTTACCAGATGACTGTATTGGCGACCATAACAAATCCGCATTTTTATGTCTCCCGCATCGAATTGGACCGGCCAGCTCCATCCTATACCATTGATACCCTCCGCAGTGTCAAGGAATTGCTGGGCTCTAAAACGCAAGTTTTCTTTATCAGTGGAGCGGATGCAATTCTTGATATATTGACCTGGAAGGATGTCGATGAAGTGATGGAGATGTGTTATTTTATAGCTGCCACCCGACCAGGATACCGGTTAGAAGAGTTAGGCCGGCGTCTGGGATATCTCCTAAAAAAGTATTCCCATAAGGTTTTCTGTGTCGAAGTACCCGCCTTGGCTATCTCTTCAACGGATATCCGGGAACGGGTGACACAAAATCGTCCCATTAAGTATCTCCTGCCTGAGAGTGTAGAAAATTATATCTACAAGTATGAACTTTATAAAAGGGCAGGAAGCACCTTAAAAACCCATGTGGCCCAGGAGCTAAAAGGGAACGAGGTTAAAGACTGATCTGTTTTTGACTTGTCCTTTTTATCAATTATCACACCCGGTAGACGCGGCTGGAGATAGTATAGAAAAGTGCCCGGTGTGCATACTAAGTCTAAGGGGAATAGGGGATTCTTGGGGACCAAGAAAGAGAGGTGAACCATTGTGACCAAGACTATTTATGTTGGAAACTTGCCGTGGAGTACAACCAAGGAAGAATTAGCAGAGGTATTTGCTGATAAAAGTGGTGTTGAAATTACCGATAGCCGGATTATTACCGACCGTGAAACGGGTCGTTCCCGGGGTTTCGGTTTTGTGGAAGTCGAAACGGATGAGGACCTGTCCAAGGTGGTAGAGACCATGAACGGCACCGATTTTAATGGGCGGGAAATCATTGTAAATGAAGCCAGGCCCAGAAACGATCGGTTCTAATATGTAAAAGAATATTCCAGCCTTCACCTGTACAGGTGAAGGCTGAATCTGTTTTTGTGGTTGTAACCATGGGGGGAAGGGCCCCCCTCCGGGGATGGGGCAAGGAAAGGCGGGGGTGAAGTGATTGAGGGGCTGAAAAAAGAAGTTAAACACCTTTTATCCCGGGAACGATGGGAACACACCCAAAGGGTAGTAGAGATGGCTGGGCAATTATTAGCTAATCATCGCTATCCCCTTGACCCCCAGCGGGTTCAAACAGCGGCCCTTTTACATGACTGTGCCAAGGATTTATCCCTCAGTGGCCAGTTGAAAAAAGCAGGTGATTTTGGTATAGTATTAACTAGTTCCGATTTACTTTGCCCCCAGACTTTACATGGCCCAGTGGGTGCGGGGATGGCCAGGCACATGTTTGGCATCGTAGATAGGGACATTCTTCAAGCCATTGCTTTACATACTACCGGCGGCCCGCGGATGACGGCTTTGGCCAAAATTATCTTTGTTGCAGATTATGTTGAGCCGGGGCGCCATTTTTTAGGAGTGGATAAGCTTCGCACCCTAGCAGAACAAAACCTTGACGAAGCGGTATTGGCTTGTATGAACCATAGCCTGGCCTATTTGTTGAGACGTGGCAATTTAATTCATCGCCGAATGATAGCGGCCCGTAATTACCTGTTGGCAATTAAACTATACCCTGGTTCAAGGGAAGAGGGGTAAAATATATGACTATGGCGGCTCCGCCTAAAAAAGTCCGCAGACGTATAAATTGGAAACGGTTTGGTATTTTTCTTACCTGCTGTGTCCTCTTTGTAGCCCTCACGGTGGGATCATGTTTATATACAATTTGGTTGAGTTTAGTGGGGGGCTCTTTTCCGGGGGGTACCGCCAAAGGGGAAGGGGTACTACCCTTGGAGGTGGGTGAAGGAATCAATATTTTGCTCCTGGGCCTGGATGCAGGTATCATTGAAGGTAGTACTGCACGGGCACCCAGCCGTACCGATACCATGATGGTTTTGAGTTTTGATCCGGAGACAATGGAAGGTGGGGTCATATCAATTCCCCGGGACACCAGGGTAAATATTCCCGGCAAGGGTACAAATAAAATAAATGCTGCCCATGTCTTTGGCGGCCCTCAACTGGCGATGAAAACAACGGAGGCCCTCCTGGGAATCCCCCTGCATTATTATGTGAAGGTAAATTTGGAGGGGTTTGAAAAGATCGTGGATTCTTTGGGCGGGATCGAAATAGAAGTGGAAAAGGACATGAACTATTGGGATCCAACCCAGGATCTGCTTATTGATCTAAAGGCGGGAAGGCAAACTTTGAGTGGTTCCCAGGCTCTAGACTATGTCCGCTGGCGGGAGGACGGCAAGGGGGACGTTGGCCGTATCCCCAGACAGCAGAAATTCCTCCGTATTTTGGCGGACAAGCTGCTGAGTATGAGTACTGTCTGGAAACTGCCCGAACTGGTGGGGATATTTACAAAAAATGTGGAAACGGATATGGATGTACTTCTGGTCCTCCAGTATGCGGAGAAAATGCGGAAAATGGATCTGGAAAAACTTGAGATAGAAACCCTATCTGGCATTGATCGCTATGTCA
>JAAYTH010000079.1 GCA_012523785.1 Bacillota bacterium
AATTTTACCGCCGGCGGCCAAGAAAACTATCAATACGATAACTAGGATCGGAACCAGCAACAATATAGATGCTGTCAATGTTTTCACCCCCGATTATAAAGGCTCCCTCAAGTTACAGGGTATACTTAGAGTATATTCAACCGTCCAGGAACGGTCAATTCTTTTGGTGCTAAATAAAGAAGCCCCTTCGGCTATAAAGGCGAAGAGGCTTCGTAGATTATACTGGTCAGCAGGGGATGTAGACCCGCTTTTGGGCCAAGGCCTTTTCAATTCTTTCTTCAGCATAAAGATCTGCTGCTTCGTGGGGTTGGAGGCCTTTTTCTTCTCCCAGGGCAAAGACTTCCAGGAGAATGTCATAGATTTTACCCGCTTTGGCCTGGGCCAGTTCCCGATTATAGCCAGCCGGGTCTAATTCTTGGGCCACATTGATGACACCGCCACCATTGACAATAAAGTCGGGGGCATAGAGAATACCCCGTTGGGCCAAGGCCTGGCCGTGGCGGGCTTCCAAGAGCTGGTTGTTGGCGGAACCGGCCACGATTTTTGCCTTTAGCCGGGGGATACTTTCATCATTGATGACCCCGCCCAGGGCGCAGGGGGCAAAAATATCACACTCGGCATCGAATATTTCCGCCGGATCTAGGGCTGTGGCTCCCTTTTCAACGGCAGCCTTCACCCGTTCGGGGGAAATATCGGTGATGAGAATCTTGGCACCGGCATCCAACAAGTGGGACATAAGGTAGGTACCCACCTTGCCAGCCCCTTGGATAGCAACGGTTTTCCCGGCCACATCGCTACTGCCGTACTTGTGCATGAGGGCGGCCTGGATTCCCCTGAAGACGCCGTAGCCCGTAACAATGGAGGGGTCGCCGCTGGTGTCGGGGAGGCCCCCCACATAAGGTGTAACACTTCTGATGGTGGTCATGTCATCCAGGCTGGAACCGACATCTTCAGCCGTTATATAGCGTCCTCCCAGGGTGTCGACAAACTGCCCGAAGGCCCGGAAGAGCTCCTCGGTCTTATCTGTTTTAGGATCTGCCATCATTACTGCCTTACCGCCTCCCAGGTTTAAACCCATGGCGGCATTTTTATATGTCATTCCCTTGGAAAGTCGTAAGACATCAAATAGTGCTTCTTCTTCAGTGGCATAGGGCCAGATGCGCAGCCCTCCCAGGGCGGGGCCCAGGGTTGTGTCATGGATGGCAATTATTGCCTTTAAGCCCGACACCTTATCGTGACAAAACACTAGCTGCTCATGATCCTGTTCCATCATATCCTTAAACAACTTCACAGTAAATCCTCCCTTCCTTTGTTGTTTTCCTGTGGGATTATACTACTAACACATAGTAGGTGCAAAATGCATACCAACTAAAGGCCGATGGCGGCAGCGGTGGGTGGTAAAGGCTTGCCTTATGAACTGGGATTAGCCCGGAGCTGTTTTGGGGTCTGCAAAAACCCCTGCTTTGCAAATAATTGCAGGCAAAAACATTCTAAATAGCTCTAGTCCGACGGGGGTGTGGCTCCTATTAGGAGGAAAATTTAAAACCCCGGATAAGTACAATAGGGGTCCCCAAATCAGCTGAACCGGTTACCAAATCGGCCAGGGTGGCAATGATACTGGTCATTTCCCGGGGAGTAGTGCCCAACTCCCCGGCCGTTGCCTCCTGGGGTAATTTTTTAATAATGGCTTCTATTTGTTCCCGGGAATAACCTTGGTTATAAAGGGTATCTACCTGTAGTTTTAGCTTTACACCGGTCCGCAGGGATGCTCCACAAAGACCTCTACTTATTCCAATGGCCGGGTAAGGATCGGCAAGTTCATATATCCCCGAATCTGGATCCTTATAGGCCCCATCGCCAAAGATCAGTACTTCTGCTTCCTTCCCGGTCGCGAATTTAATTTTATCCTTTATTTTATTGGCCATTTCGTCGGGATCGCCCGGGAGGAGTTTTAGCATCCCTTGATCAAAATCGGAGACATTGGAGCCTATTACTCCCCACTGCCCGGGGCCCACATCCCCGATGGTTATGACCGGCACATTGGCCCCAAAGGCTTCAAAGAGCTCCCGCAGTTTTTCCCCCTCGTGGACGGCGCCGATACATATGCCGTTGAGATAGCCCCGATCATATACTTTGAGGGGGTTGTTGGAAAAAATTATTTCTCCCTGGGCCCCCCCGGCCGCAATCATTTCCAAATACAGGTGGCGGTAATCCAAGCCGGTTATGGGGTGGGAAAAGGTGAGCTTTTCCATTTCATTGGTATAGATAACATCAGGATCATAGTAGCTGTCCAGCTGGGAATCAAACTTATAAGTGGCCGGGACGGCTTCCTCCGGGTTCTCAAGGAGTGTGTGGGCATCGACAATTTTAATGTTATAGTGTCCTAAATCAACGGCTATGGCCAGGGCCTGCTCCGCCCCCTTGACATCTCTCTTAATATCAATGGCCTTTGCCGCCGTTCTTTCCAAGTGCCCAAAGGTCACTTCAGCCACTGCCAGTTTTCCTTCCGGAGTCCGCACGGTTAAATCGGCGATTCCCTTACCGGTGATTTTACGGATGCTTATAATATTATATCCCATTTCCTGAAGTTTCAGGGCCGCAACTATCTCCCGGATGAGGACATTGAGCTGGGGGGTATTTTCCCGGGCTTCCCGCAGGCTTTTCAATACTTTTTTCAGCCGCAATCTTGTTGTGGCAAATTCCTCGTTAATAATCCTATTGCCCACTTCGTCAAAGGGTATGGAGAGCTGGACAATAACTTTGCCCCCTCGGGTGGCCATGGCCAGGGATTTCATGATGAGGGCAAAGCGGTTGCGGCTGGCGATGGGGCTGATGACGGCCAAGGTACTTTTGGCTTTTAGTTGCAGCTTGGCCACAATGTCATCAGCGAGTTCATCACAGGTGATGTATCTATTCTGGGAGCGGGCCACCACTGCCTCGGTAACGCAAATAATATCACCATCCTCGACGAAGGGTTTTACCGTGTCAGTGGTAATGGCGGCAATATCATCATTGGGTATGATGAGACCCGTTTTTAAACCAATGGCTGCCACTCCGACCGATGCCGGGAGGGAAAACTTATCCATAAAACAACACCCCTTCTGGTCATATCCCGGTGTAATGGTGTATAGTTGTTGGTGCAGCAAGATTGTCACCCGGGGAATTAACATCCCCAAGGACGGGAACCGGGATATTATTTTACCCAGTACAAGAATATCATAATGAGAATAGTTTTGCACGTTTTTTAGCGGCTATCCTGCCGGAGAAATCAATTCCGTGAAGACAAATAAATTATGGTTGTTTTGCATTATCATGGGAACAATTCTATCCTTTGCCCCGTCAAAATTAAAGGAACGGTAGGATTTTGAAATTCTGTTTTATTAGAACACAGCCTAGTGAATCCGCTCTATTGTAGACTAATGATGTTAAAGGAGTGACAAAATTGAATCACATCACAGAAAAAAATCGGCGGCGGCTGTTGTCCTTTTTTATCCTCACCTTTATTATCATCCAGGTGGTGGCTCCCAAAGGTTTTAGTGCCGGGGAAGTCAGATTGGTGATAGATGGCCGCCGCATTGATGCCTCACCCCAGCCGCTGATCAAAAATGGCCGGACCTTGGTCCCGGCCCGCCTGATCTTCGAAGAACTGGGGGCTGAAGTTCAGTGGAATGAAAAAGAGAGAACTGTACATATTGCAAAGGGGAATCGCTCCGTACTGCTACGCATCGACAGCCATTTGGTGGAATACAAGGTCGGTGAGAAAATAACCTACGGTTTGAGTGATGTTCCTCCCCAAATATATGCTGACCGCACCTTTGTTCCCGTCCGCTTGGGCAGCAATGCCTTAGGGGTGGGGATAGGATGGGATGGGGCCAGCCGGACCGTTACCGTTAATTCCACCCAGCCGGCTGATATAGAGCCCTTCTTTACTGTAAAGATAGAGTCTATCCAACCCGGGCAGATGATTACAGGGGCTAGTCAGCTTAAGACCTGCTTCCCGGAAGGGATCCCGGCCGGGACTGCCGAAATAAAATATCTTTTGTTAAACCCGGAAACGGGCAAGGGCAAGGTAATTGCCCGGGGAAGTAAGGCCGATGCCAGTTATACCTGGCTACCACAAGTAAAGGATAGGGGAAAATGGGTTTTGGCCGCTGTTCTCTATGATGGCCAGGGTCAATTCCTGGCCGGAGACGCACTAGGCCTGGAAGTGCTGGTGACCCCGGAGGTGTCCCTAAAAGGATTACCTGGCAACAGCATAATAAAGGACAGTGTTTCCCTGGGGGCTGATTTGAATTTTGCCCCGGCCTATGTGAAGTATGAGATAACAAAACTTGATAAAGGTGAGGTTTTTCTTTCCCAAGCGGCTGACCCCTACGGAAATTATAACTGGACACCCCAAGTGGCCGATAGTGGAGCCTATTCTCTGCGGGTTATTGCTTATGATCATACTGGGCAAGCCTATCCCAGTCGTGCCGTTACTGTCCGGGCAGAAGTTGAGCCAAGACTGGGCCTGCGGGGAGTAAGTGCCGATAGTACTATAACGAAGCCCGTCAATCTTTTGGCTAACAGAAACTTCGATGTCAGCGAGACAGAGTATATATTACGTGATCCCGGAACAGGTCGGGAGAAGGTATTGGCCAAGATTCCCTATGGTAGTTATACCTGGTTCCCGGGACCGGATGATGTGGGGACTAAAGAGGTTTTGGTCAGGGTTCTAGATCCTGCTGGCCGCACCCATACCAGTGCGCCAGTTCGGGTAAAGATACCAGCTGAGCCCCAGCTCCTCCTGCGGGGTGTGGGCCCCAATCAGGTGGTGACGGGTCCGGTAGAACTGACATCCTTATGTAATGTTGCTCTAGGGAGCATAAAGTACAGTTTGGTTAATCCCCGTACCGGGGAGTCCCGGGTTATTGCCGGGGGAGATATACCAGAGGCCTCATACTCCTGGACACCGACTGCCGCCGATGCCGGAGAATGGAAGATGCGGGCGGAGGGTATTAGCGCCACTGGCAAGAAAATAAGCAGTGAAGATGTTTCCTTCCGGGTCTACCTGGGGCAGCTTCATGAAGCCCGCCCCATCATTGAAAAGGAAAAGTTTTTGGACTTTGCCTCCGGTTTGGCCCTGGAATCGTGGCGAAAGACGGGCATGTCAGCAGCACTGCAGACGGCCCAGGCAATTTTGGAAACAGGCTGGGGCCAAAAGGTCCCGGTGGACAAGTACTCGGGCAAATTTTCTTATAACCTTTTTGGCATAAAGGGTGAGGCCACCAAGGGATCTGTTATCTCCAACACCTGGGAAGAATACAATGGCCAAACCTACCGAATAGATGCCAATTTTAGGGCCTACACCAATGCCGGGGAGAGTTGGGCCGACCACAAGGCACGCCTCCTTACTGGCAGTCGCTATGAACCCTTCCGGGCGGTTATGCATGACAGTGCCCAAGGAGCCTGGGCCCTAAAACGGTGTGGTTATGCCACCGATTCCCAATATGCCCCCAAATTGATGAATATAATCAAGAGCTATGGGCTGGAAAAATTGGATGAAGTGGAGATTTGACCCACTAGATCAGGGTAGCTCAGGGGACGGATCTTTGTTCTATTGGGGCAAGTGTAAGGTAGAACATGGCCCCGTCCCCTGTTTTTTTGTGAGGGTGGGGGACATTTTCTCTTTTGAAGAAGGGATCGCCCGCTCCCTGGTGAAACTATTTCCAAGAAACTTATATCATAAACAATAGAAAGGGGGAGTCACTATGCCAACAATATTTTTCCTGGGACCCAAGCTGGATAAGGCCCAGAAGGAAGAACTGGTCAAGGCCTTCACCAAAAAAGCCAGTGAAGTGACGGGTGTCGCTGAAGAAGCCTTTGTGGTCTACCTGAAGCCAACGGATCCGGAGGAAGTGGCAATAGGCGGCCAGTTGCTGGCCGAGCGGAGGAAAAAAGGAAGCTAAACCAGAAACATTGGAGGAAGCACAGGGGTCTGCTCCCCTGTGTTCCTTTTTGTCGGGCGAAATACCATACCCCTTGGAAGGGTGTTAAGGGGAAAACAGAGGCTGGAGAAGGGATGTTATTATCGGAAGGTGGGCTGTAAACTGTGATTAAAACGACAAATTTAAGCAAACATTTTGCCGGTTTTAAGGCTGTGGAAAAACTCAATTTACATATTCCAGCTGGTGAGCTGTTCGGGTTTTTGGGTCCCAATGGGGCCGGGAAAACCACCACCATAAAAATGCTCACCGGCCTCCTACGGCCCACTGCCGGTGAAATTATAATCAAGGGCCATAATATCAAAAATGAACCCATTCGGGCCAAATCCTACCTGGGTTTTGTTCCCGATGAACCGATTCTCTATGAGAAACTTTCGGGCCGGGAATTTTTATCCTTTATGGCTGACCTTTATAAAGTAGGGAAAGAAGATAAAAAAGAAAGGATTCCCGAGCTCCTCCAACTTTTTGGCCTAGCGGAGCGGGGCAATGATTATATCCAGTCCTATTCCCGGGGGATGCGGCGAAAAATTGCCATCGCCGGGGCACTAATCCATAAGCCCCGGGTACTTCTTCTAGATGAACCGACCTTGGGCCTTGATCCCGCCAGTGCCCGTTTGTTAAAGGATATTCTCCGTACCATGGTGGACGGGGGAGCCGCTGTTTTCATGTCCACCCATATTCTGGAGATTGCCGAGCACATGTGTAGCCGGGTCGGTATTATCAACCAGGGTCAACTAATTGCCTGTGGCACCATGGAACAACTCCGCGGTCGGGCCCAGGAATATTCCATAGAGGATGTTTTTCTCAAATTGACTGGTGGGGTGGAGCATAGAGATACCATCCATTTCCTGCGGGAAGGGGTGGAATGATGACAGACCTACTGAAATGGAAGTGGCGTTTATTATGGCGGTCAACTGTCGAGACGGATTCTAAAAAGGTAGGCACTATTATACTAGCACTTTTGGCCTTTATCTGGTTTCTAGTTGCCTTCCTCGGAACCCGCTTTTTCTTTGTGGTCTTGAAGGAATTGGTTGGAGAAATGGGGCTGGATCTTGGACCCTATTTAGTAGGGGATGTCCTGTCGGGATTGTATCTTATTGGCTTGGCCGTCAGTCTTTTTACTGCTTGTGGATCAGCCTTTACTGTTATGTATTCCTCATCAGACCTCCCCCTTTTATTTGCCGCCCCCCTGAGAATAAAGCAAGTCTTTCTTATAAAGTTTTTGGAGATCCTAGCATCGGTGTTCATAGCGCTATTTCTCCTTACCCTGCCAGTTATGTTAGGTTTTGGTGCCAGTATTGGGCCAAGGTGGCACTACTACCCCGCCATGATTTTACTGTCCTTTTTTATCCTCCTTTGGCCCACAGCCCTGGGTGCAGTCCTCAACCTCTTTGTAATGCGAATTATCCCTCCTTATCGGGTACGGGAAGTGGGGGTAGCCCTGGGCTCCCTTTTGGGAGGCTTGGCCTATGCCGCCATCCAGTTAGGCACCCGCAGTATTACTTCTTTAGACGCTGGCCAGTTGGCCCGCATAACCGGTAGCCTTGGTTTTACCCAAGTTGGTTTTTCCCCCGCCTATTGGCTGGCCCAAGCCACCTTGGCTGCTGGTCAGGGGCACTGGCCCGGTTTTTTCTTCTGGTCTGGCCTGGTGGGCCTATCAGGTCTGATATTCTTTTCCCTTTGCTTTTTCCTAGTGCAAGAGGCCTTCTATGGGGGCTGGGCCGGCAGTGCTGAGGTCAAGCGGCGTAAAAAAGAAGGCTCTAAAGGCTGGGCTTTAGGGCGGTGGCTAGCAGGTTCTCTCCCCCCCGGGATTATAATGGCCCTGGCGGGCAAGGAAATAAAAATGATCAGCCGGGATCTGCGGGAATGGTCCCAGGCCATATATATGCTAGTAGTGTTAAGTGTAGGCATAATTGTTCCCTTTATGGGTCGGGAAAACCCCTTTTTCATCGGGGATACATCACCCCTGCCCCTGGGTATTTACTTCTTTTTTATCTTTTTCACCAACAGCATGTTGTCCTCTTCCCTAGCTCTGACTTCTCTAGCCCGGGAGGGTAAGAGTTGGCCCCTTCTCCGGACTAGTCCCACGAGCAATAAGGAAATCCTCTACGGCAAACTGCTGGGACTCACCCCCTTGATATCTTTCTTTATACTGGCATTAACATTTATTCTAACCCGGCTTTTGGGTGACGGGCGTTTTTTCTTAATGGCCGGATTTACCCTTCTAACCACTCCGGGCCTAGTGGCAATAAACATCGCTGCCGGTACTATTTCTCCTAAATTCGATGCTCCCGATCCCCGCAAGCGGATCTCTATCCCGGCTGTTCTTTTAAGTATGCTAGCGGAAGTGGGCTATGGAGTTGTTGTAGCCCTAACTATCACCATGGGAGGGGCTGATCTATGGTTGGGGAAGCCAAGCCTAAGTGGTTTGATGGGTTTTCTTCTTTTCTTAGGGGCAGCCACTGCAAGTGTGCTGCTTTCAATAAACATGGGGGCTGAGAATATGGATGTGCCAGGTTTTGGTGGGGACTAGTAAAAACCACCCTGGTGGGGGAGAAGGTATTTTCAGCAAAAAATTACCGGCGCCGGACAACCCCCATTCCCATGGTGGTTTTATAGCCTACCCCGGCAATCTCCCCAAAATCCGCCAAGACAGCTAGGAGCCAAGGGAGGAAGTCGGGGTTTTTTTGGGGTGCTTGATAACTGCAGATGCCGGTGAAACCGACAATTTTATAGCGATTAAAATGCAGTAGCTGGGTACGGAGCCGGTATCTGGAGACCCGAATTAAAGATAAATCCAAATCTGAAGGAAGTTGTATGGGACCATGATCATTCCAGCCTTGGCGAAGACTGCCGAAGACATATTCTGGTAAAGGAAAAACAATTTGCGTTCCTTGCTGACGAAAACTGGTGGGGGCGATAAATTCTAAGGTTGTATTGAGTGTAGACCGGGCCCTGGCCACAAGGTTTTGGTAAGTGAGGCCGCCGGGTATTTCCACCTCAACTTTTCGGGCAGCCAAAACCCCGGTCCCTAATTTAACCTCTTGCTGGCCCCACAAGGCTGCCACCTGCTCTAGAAGGTAGTGCATTTCTTCTGTAAGGCTGGTGACTGTAAAGCTGTACCTTTCCCCCACTTGTAGGTAAAAATAACCGCTGCGGCGTTTCCCTGTCCCTTCCAAAGGTGACAGAGAGAGGGGTTTTTCAACAGTTTTGTGCAGTATTTCTGCAGCCCCCTCCTTTGCCTTTCGTAGAAGGGAAAAAAGCAGGCCGTGGATTTCCCCTCCCCCCATCCCCCTTACCGCCCCTGCCTCAATGCACTCTAATATAAATTTAAACCTTTGCAGCATTTCATTGCACACCTTTCCTATTCCCAAGGGGAATTAGTTCTAACTATTTATTTCGGCATGGAAAAGGAGGCTTCCTTCCGGCATTTTCACTTTAGCCCTTAAGATTCCTAGGCGGTATCCGCAGAGCAAATAGCATGGGGCTTTTTCCCTATGCCTTAAACCTTCTTGGCCGTCATCCTGCCCATCCAGCTTGTCCAGAGTGGAACGGAAGGGGCCTAGCGGTGGGAGGCTTCGCCCGAAACTACTTGACCCCGGTGCTGT
>JAAYTH010000080.1 GCA_012523785.1 Bacillota bacterium
GAATTATTGTTAGTATAGGGTAGTGCGGTCCTTTTGCTAGATAGTGATTGCAGGATGAGGATTTCATGCTATCTTTTTTTTCTGGGGGTAAATTTTCAGGAGGTGTGCTGGAGCATTATTATAGTGGCGGCTAGGATAAAGGTTGGTGTTTTTCGGGGCAAATTTCAATGGGAGGGGTGGAATTAATTGGCGCAACCTCTGAAGGCGGCTAGTAATAAAAGGCCACGCCATAATTTGGGCAGACTAAAAGAAGTATTAGACATACCTAATCTCATCGAAATCCAGCATAGTTCATATCGTTGGTTTTTGGAAGAAGGATTGTGGGAAATTTTTTGTGAGATCTCACCCATACAAGATTTTACTGGCAACTTGCTTTTGGAATTTATTGAATATAGCTTGGGAGAACCAAAGTATTCAGTCCGGGAATGTAAAGAAAGGGATGTTACTTACGCTGCACCTATGCGGGCCCGGGTTCGTCTGATCAATAAGGAAACCGGGGAGGTAAAGGAGCAGGAGGTTTTTATGGGGGATTTTCCCCTCATGACGGAAGAAGGTACTTTCATTATAAATGGTGCCGAAAGGGTTGTTGTCAGTCAGCTGGTGCGTTCACCCGGTGTTTATTTTTCCCGGGAAATAGATAAAGCAGGAAATAAACTTTTTAGTGCTACCATTATTCCTAACCGGGGTACTTGGCTGGAGTTTGAAACCGATGCCAACAAGGTAATTTATGTTAGGATTGATCGGACCCGGAAGCTGCCGGTAACGGTGTTTCTGCGCAGCCTGGGCTATGGTAGTGATACCCAAATTCTTAAACTATTCACTAATGGTGATCTAATTCGGGATACCCTGGAGCGGGATAATACTGAATCAGAGGAAGAAGGTTTAATTGAAATTTACAAACGTCTCCGCCCTGGTGAACCACCCACTGTTGATAGTGCCAAGGGCCTGCTGGAAAATCTCTTTTTTGAGCCTCGGCGCTATGATTTGGCCCGGGTTGGCCGCTATAAGTTGAATGCCAAATTGAAGGTTGACATTCCCCTCGATATGAGAAACATAACCCGGGAAGATATTGTGGCCACGGTCCAATATATGCTTAACTTGATGGTTGGGGAAGGTAGGGTGGATGATATCGATCATTTGGGGAACCGCCGCCTCCGTTCGGTGGGGGAACTTTTGCAAAACCAGTTTCGCATTGGGCTCTCCCGGATGGAGCGGGTTGTGAGGGAGAGAATGACTATTCAAGATGTGGATGTTATTACTCCCCAAGCCCTAATAAATATACGGCCGGTGGTGGCTTCAGTTAAAGAATTTTTCGGCAGCTCCCAGCTGTCCCAGTTTATGGATCAGACGAACCCTTTGGCGGAGTTGACCCATAAACGGCGCCTCAGTGCCTTAGGGCCGGGGGGATTGAGCCGGGAACGGGCCGGTTTTGAAGTGCGGGATGTGCACTACTCCCACTATGGCCGGATGTGTCCCATTGAAACTCCTGAGGGGCCGAACATTGGTCTCATCAGTTCCCTTTCCACCTTTGCCGGGGTAAATGAATATGGCTTTATTCAGACCCCTTACCGGCGGGTGGACAAGGAAAAAGGGAAAGTTACTAATGAGATTATTTACCTCACGGCCCACGAGGAGGATGAATATGTGATTGCCCAGGCCAATGAGCCCTTGGATGATGAGGGGCATTTTATCCATGAACGGGTGACGGTGCGGGACGGGGTCCGCATTGTCGAGGTTCCCCGCTCCCAGGTAGATTTTATGGATGTATCACCCAAACAGTTGGTCAGTGTGGCCACGGCCCTGATTCCCTTTTTGGAACATGATGATGCCAACCGGGCCCTGATGGGTTCTAATATGCAGCGGCAGGCGGTACCCTTGCTCCGTTCGGAGGCGCCCCTGGTGGGGACCGGGATGGAATATAAGACGGCTTTGGATTCGGGGGTGTTGGTGGTCGCCCGGGAGGATGGGACGGCTGTGCGGGTTACGGCCGATGAAATTATAATCCGTACTGATGCTGGCAACTTACAGCGCTATGAATTATTAAAATACCAGCGTTCTAATCAGGGAACTTCTTTTAACCAGATACCCATAATTTCCAAGGGGCAGAGGGTAAGGAAGGGAGAGGTTATTGCCGATGGCCCTTCCACTGATCAGGGGGAATTAGCCCTGGGGAAAAATGTATTGGTGGCCTTTATGCCCTGGGAAGGATATAACTACGAAGATGCTATTTTGATCAGTGAAAAACTGGTTAAAGATGATGTTTTTACTTCTATTCATATTGAGGAATATGAGTCTGATGCCCGGGATACCAAGCTGGGGCCAGAGGAGATAACCCGGGATATACCCAACGTGGGGGAAGATGCCCTCAAGGATCTGGATGAACGGGGGATTATCAGGATCGGCGCCGAGGTTCGTCCCGGTGACATTCTGGTGGGAAAGGTAACTCCCAAGGGAGAAACGGAACTGACGGCGGAGGAACGCTTGCTCCGGGCAATTTTTGGTGAGAAGGCCCGGGAGGTGCGGGACACTTCCCTCCGGGTCCCCCACGGAGAAGGGGGAATTGTGGTGGATGTCAAGGTTTTTTCCCGGGAGGAGGGTGATGAACTGGCCCCGGGAGTTAATCAACTGGTATGGGTATATGTGGCCCAAAAGCGTAAGATTTCTGAAGGAGACAAAATTGCGGGGCGACATGGAAACAAGGGTGTCATTGCCCGCATCCTGCCGGAGGAAGATATGCCCTTCTTACCCGATGGGACACCGGTGGAAATTATTTTAAACCCCCTGGGGGTTCCCTCCCGGATGAATATTGGTCAGGTTTTGGAGACCCACCTGGGCTGGGCGGCCCAGGCCCTGGGGATTACCCTAGCCACTCCCATCTTCGATGGTGCCCGGGAAGATGAAGTTCGGGACCTGCTGCGGCAGGCGGGTAAACCAGAGGATGGTAAGACCATATTATACGATGGACGGACAGGCACCCCCTTTGACAACCGGGTTACGGTGGGTTACATCTATATACTTAAATTGGTCCACCTGGTTGATGATAAAATTCATGCCCGTTCCACCGGGCCTTATTCCTTGGTTACCCAACAGCCCCTGGGCGGAAAGGCCCAATTTGGTGGCCAGCGCTTTGGGGAAATGGAGGTATGGGCTTTAGAAGCCTATGGTGCTGCCCATACCCTGCAGGAACTTCTTACGGTTAAATCTGATGATGTGATAGGCCGGGTAAAAACCTATGAGGCCATTGTGAAAGGGGAAAATGTGCCGGAACCGGGTGTTCCCGAGTCCTTTAAGGTGTTGATTAAGGAAATGAAGAGTATTGGCCTCGATGTCAAGGTCCTTTCAGAGGATGAAGAGGAGATCGAAATTGTGGAGGAAGATGATGACATTACCGTTACTGCCAGGGAATTGGGGATTGACATCGATGGTTCCCCGGAGACGAAAGAGGAGAAAAAGGAAGGCACTGGTAATTGAAAGCCTGGTGAAGATGGAATATAATCCTTGCTTTCTATGGCGCCTTCCAGCCTGATATAAGTTTAAAAAGGGGGAAAGGCCATGTTAGATGCTAACAGTTTTGAACAGATCAGAATAGGCCTGGCTTCATCGGATATGATTCGGGCTTGGTCCAGTGGGGAAGTAAAAAAACCGGAAACTATTAACTACCGGACCCTTAAACCCGAACGGGATGGTCTATTCTGTGAAAGAATATTTGGCCCTACCCGTGACTGGGAATGCCATTGTGGTAAGTATAAGCGGATACGCTATAAGGGTATTGTTTGTGACCGCTGTGGTGTTGAGGTTACCAGGGCCAAGGTGCGGCGGGAACGTATGGGCCATATTGAATTGGCTGCCCCGGTTTCCCACATCTGGTATTTTAAAGGGATACCCAGCCGGATGGGCTTGATTCTGGATATATCCCCCCGATTATTAGAAAGGGTTCTCTATTTTGCTTCCTATATAGTCATTGATCCCGGGGAAACTGAACTGACCAAAAAGCAACTCCTTAATGAAACTGAATACCGGGAATACCGGGATAAGTACCAGAATCAGTTTCGGGCCGCCATGGGTGCCGAGGCCATCAAAAAGCTCTTGGAAGGAATTGATATCGAAGAGTTGGTCGCTGAGCTGAGACAAGAGATTAAGGAGGCCCGGGGTCAGCGGCGGGTGCGGGCTATCCGCAGGCTGGAGGTGGCGGAGGCCTTTCGGAAATCCGGTAACCGCCCGGAATGGATCATACTGGATGCCATACCGGTTATCCCCCCGGAATTACGCCCCATGGTGCAACTTGATGGGGGACGTTTCGCCACTTCGGATCTTAATGATCTTTATCGTCGGGTTATAAATAGGAATAACCGCTTAAAAAGACTTCTGGATCTGGGTGCCCCTGATATTATAGTGCGGAATGAAAAGCGTATGCTGCAGGAGGCTGTCGATGCCCTTATTGATAACGGCAGGAGGGGCCGGCCAGTTACCGGCCCGGGCAATCGTCCCTTAAAATCCCTCAGCGATATGCTGAAGGGCAAGCAGGGCCGTTTTCGCCAGAACCTCTTGGGTAAAAGGGTGGATTATTCCGGCCGCTCGGTTATTGTTGTGGGCCCGGGTTTAAAGTTCCATCAGTGTGGTTTACCCAAAGAAATGGCCCTGGAGCTCTTCAAGCCCTTTGTTATGAACAAACTGGTGGAAAAGGAGTATGCCCATAATATAAAAAGTGCCAAACGAATGGTGGAAAGGGTTAGGGATGAGGTTTGGGATGTTTTGGAGGAGGTTATTAAGGAGCATCCGGTTATGCTCAATAGGGCGCCCACCTTGCACCGCCTCGGTATCCAGGCCTTTGAACCGGTCCTGGTCGAGGGGCGGGCCATCCAGATCCATCCCCTGGTTTGCACCGCCTATAATGCCGATTTTGATGGGGACCAGATGGCGGTCCATGTTCCCCTCAGTGCTGAAGCCCAGGCGGAAGCCAGATTGTTGATGCTTTCGGCCCACAATATACTTTCGCCGGCCAATGGCAGGCCCCTGGCCACCCCGACCCAAGATATGGTTTTGGGTTGTTATTACCTGATGATGGTGAAGGAGGGTGCCCTGGGTGAGGGCAAGGAGTTTTCCTCCCCGGAGGAAGCCATATTGGCCTATGAAAACGGTGTGGCCGATCTACATGCCCGCATTAAGGTTAGAAAAAATGGCCAGCTGTGGGAAACTACACCCGGCCGGATCATTTTCAATGAAGCTATTCCTTCCGGGATGCCCCAGGTGAATGAGTTGACCGATAAAAAGGCTTTGGCTAGGTTGATTGGGGAATGTTACCGCCGTTATGGTGTTAGCAGGACCGCCCAGTTTCTAGATGATATCAAGCAGCTTGGTTTTCGCTATGCCACCCAGGCTGGTGTTACCATTTCCTTGTCGGATATTAAAATCCCCCAGGCTAAGGCGGATATTTTGGCTGATGCCGATAATACTGTTGCTATGTTGGAAAAGCAATATGATCGGGGTCTTATCACCAGTGAGGAGCATTACCGCCAGGTGATCGATGTCTGGAATAATGCTACAGAAAAGGTGACCGATGCTTTGACGGAGGAGATGGATCATTTCAATCCTGTTTATATGATGGCTATTTCTGGAGCCCGGGGCAATATCCAGCAGATCCGCCAGCTGGCTGGAATGCGGGGTTTAATGGCTGATCCCTCCGGGCAAATTATTGACCTTCCCATCAAGGCCAACTTCCGGGAGGGACTGACAGTTTTGGAATACTTTATTTCCACCCATGGTGCCCGGAAGGGCTTGGCCGATACTGCCCTCAGAACGGCGGATTCGGGTTATCTCACCCGCCGCCTGGTAGATGTCGCCCAGGATGTTATTGTCCGGGAGGAGGACTGTGGTAGCACCCGGGGTACCTTGGTCAAGGCCATGATGGATGGGAAGGAAGTAATCCAGAGCCTGGCGGAAAGAATCGTGGGACGTATTGCCAGTGAGGATGTTATCCACCCGGAGACGGGCGAAGTATTGGCTGCTGCGGGGGAGGAGATTACAGAAGATAATGCCCAGGCCATAGTGGCGGCCGGAATTACCGGGGTAGAGATCCGTTCTATCCACACTTGTAATTCCCGCCACGGTATCTGTGCCCGCTGTTATGGGCGGAATTTGGCCACTGGCCAAAAGGTAGACGTGGGCGAAGCAATTGGTATCGTGGCCGCCCAATCTATTGGTGAACCGGGTACCCAGCTTACCATGCGGACCTTCCACACCGGTGGAGTGGCCGGGGAGGATATTACCCAGGGCCTGCCCCGGGTGGAAGAACTCTTCGAGGCTCGTAAACCCAAGGGTCAAGCCATTATTGCCGAGGTGGATGGAACCGCTTATCTGCGGGAGGTCAAGGGGCGCAGGGAGCTCCAGATCCACACGGAACATGGCGAAATCCGATCTTACCAAGTTCCCTATGGAGCCCGGATTCATGTGGAGGAAGGGCAGCCGGTATCGGCTGGAGAGGAATTGACGGAGGGGTCTGTTAATCCCCATGAGCTTTTACGGGTACAGGGAATAGAAGGGGTGCAGCGTTATCTTCTCCAAGAGGTACAGAAGGTGTATCGTTCCCAAGGGGTGGACATTAATGATAAACACATCGAAGTCATCGTGCGCCAAATGTTGCGGAAGGTAAAGGTGGATGATCCCGGTGATACCGAACTTTTGCCCGGGGGGTTGGTCGAGTATGCTGATTTTGCTGAAGAAAATGCCCGTGTTTCCCAGCAGGGCCTCAACCCGGCTAGAGCACGTCCCCTGCTCCTGGGAATTACCAAGGCCTCCTTGGCGACAGAATCCTTCCTCTCGGCGGCATCCTTCCAGGAGACCACCCGGGTGTTGACGGATGCGGCTATCAAGGGGAAACTTGATCCCTTGCTGGGCTTGAAGGAAAACGTGATTATTGGTAAGTTGGTACCGGCGGGTACGGGAATGCCCCGCTATTTGAATCTCAGTGTTAAGGTGCGGGAAGCGGGGGCCGAAACACCCCCAGCTGAAGGACGAGTTTCTCCGCCGGCGGCCGCTGAAGCAGTTGCTTCCCCAAAAGGCCTCCCCTGTGCTCCCGATGTTGTGGCGGTAGGGGATATTTCCAGCCTGGGGGAGGCCGAGGGCCAATAGTTTTGCCGCCGGGTACTTCTTCAGCTTAAGAAGGGAATATACTGGGGCTGGCGCTGCCAAATTCCTGCTTGACATCGACTGGCCCCAGTGATAGTATGTTGGAGTATGTGTGTAGGTAATATCCCTTATTATTTCTATAAAAACTAGTGGAGGGGGCTGGGGAAATGCCACTAACAGAATTGAAACAAGCAAGGAATAGAAGTGTGGGTTCGAAGCAGACGAAGAAGGCCATCGAGAAGGGTACTGCCCTCAAGGTGTACATTGCCCGGGATGCTGAAACCCATGTCACCACTCCCCTAATTGATATGTGTAAGGATAAGGGGATAGAAATTGTCTACATAGATGAAATGCGCACCCTGGGTGAAGCCTGTGGTATCCAGGTTGGGGCGGCCTCGGCGGCTATTGTATCTGTGTGAATAAAATATTATCCCTTTTCTCAGGATTGCTGAGGATAGTTTATATAATTTTTGTCGGAAGGAGGTGGGAAATTGCCAACTATTAGTCAGCTGGTAAGGCAAGGTAGGAAGACTATTAAGAAGAAGTCCCAGTCCCGTGCCCTTCAGGGGTCACCGCAAAAACGCGGTGTCTGTACCCGGGTGTTCACAAGTACACCCAAGAAGCCCAACTCCGCCCTGCGGAAGGTTGCCCGGGTTAGGTTGACCAATGGAATTGAGGTCACTGCCTATATTCCTGGAATTGGGCATAACCTACAAGAACACTCTGTGGTTTTGATCCGGGGTGGCCGGGTGAAGGATTTACCAGGGGTGAGGTACCATATTGTCCGGGGGACTTTAGATGCTGCCGGGGTCCAGGAGCGGATGCAGTCCAGGTCCAAGTATGGGGCCAAGCGGCCGGGGAAATAATTTTTTTCATGCCAATAATTTCCGGCGGCCGGGGGAGAATATTATTCTGTAAAGGAGGGATGGAGCATGCCCCGGAGAGGCCAAGTGCCAAAACGAGAAATTTTGCCTGATCCTGTGACCAAGAGTCCTCTAGTTACCAGACTGATCAACAAGGTCATGCTGGATGGGAAACGCAGTCTGGCGGCCAGGATCTGTTATGATGCCTTTGAAATAGTGAGGGAAAGAACCGGCAAGGACCCGGTGGAAGTCTTCGAGGAGGCTATGAAAAATATTATGCCCTTGGTGGAAGTGCGGGCCCGGCGTGTCGGTGGTGCCACCTATCAGGTGCCGGTGGAGGTTAGGGCCGATAGACGCACCTCGGTGGGATTGCGCTGGTTGATTGACTTTGCCCGTAAGCGGGGGGAACATACGATGAAGGAGAGACTAGCCGGAGAAATTATGGATGCCGCTGGTGGTGCCGGTGGTGCTGTGAGAAGAAAGGAAGATACCCACAAAATGGCTGAAGCCAATAAGGCCTTTGCTCATTATAGGTGGTAATGAAATACTTATTTTTATGCGAATTTGGTATACAAGGGCTATTTGAAATCTATAGGCAAAGGAGGGAAGACAATGCAGCGGACAATTCCACTGGAGAAAGTACGTAATATCGGTATCATGGCCCATATTGATGCCGGTAAAACTACAACAACAGAAAGAATTCTATTTTACACCGGGCGGGTGCATAAGGTGGGCGAGGTACACGACGGGGCTGCCACCATGGACTGGATGGTGCAGGAGCAGGAACGGGGAATTACCATTACGTCGGCTGCAACCACCTGCCTCTGGAAGGATTATAGTATTAACATTATTGACACACCAGGACACGTTGATTTCACAGTAGAGGTTGAACGTTCCCTCCGAGTTTTGGATGGTGCCATTGCTGTATTCTGTGCCAAGGGTGGCGTAGAACCCCAGTCCGAAACCGTCTGGCGGCAAGCGGATAAATACCGCGTTCCCCGGATTGCCTACATTAACAAGATGGATATTACCGGGGCCGACTTTGATAACAGTGTGGAAATGATGAGGGAAAGACTGAAGGCTAACGCGGTACCGGTGCAGATTCCCGTTGGCAGTGAAGAGGACTTCAAAGGTATAATTGATTTGATTACTATGAAGATGTGGATCTTTACTGAGGAATTGGGTACCGAGGGTGAGGAACTTGAAATCCCGGCCGAGATGATGGAAGAAGCACTTCGCCGGCGGGAGTTGTTGGTGGAGGGCCTAGCGGAGATAGACGAAACCATTATGCTCAAATATCTGGAATCGCAGGAGATATCTATTCCCGAACTAAAGGCTGCCCTCCGGCGGGCTACCTTAGATGTGGCCATGGTTCCTGTTTTGTGTGGATCTTCCTATCGAAATAAGGCGGTCCCGCCCTTACTGGATGCAATTATTGATTACATGCCGGCTCCGACTGATGTGGCTGATGTTCGGGGTATTAATCCCGATACTGGTGAGGAAGAACGGCGGGAGACAAGGGATGATGCACCTTTTTCCGCCCTATCTTTTAAGATTGCCACCGACCCTTATGTGGGAAGACTGGCTTTTTTCCGTGTTTATTCGGGATTATTGAAGGCGGGGGATTATATTTATAACCCGGCCAAAGGCAAACGGGAACGTGTCGGTAGGCTGCTAAAAATGCATGCCAACCACCGGGAAGAGGTTGATGCTGTCTATACCGGTGATATAGCGGCTGCCATTGGTTTAAGAAATGTAACCACCGGTGATACCCTGTGTGATGAAAACCACCCTATTTTGTTGGAATCCATGGAGTTTCCGGAACCAGTCATTTCCGTTGCCATTGAACCCAAGACCAAGGCTGATCAGGATAAGATGTCGCTGGCTTTGACCAAGTTGGCTGAAGAGGATCCGACTTTTAAGGCCCGGGTAGATCAAGAAACTGGTCAGAGTATAATTGAGGGGATGGGTGAACTCCACCTGGATATTATTGTGGACCGGCTCCTAAGGGAATTTAAGGTGGGGGCCAATGTTGGTAAACCCCAGGTATCCTATAAAGAAACCATTACGAAAAAGGTAAAGGTGGAGGGTAAATTTATTCGCCAGACCGGGGGACGGGGCCAGTATGGTCATGTTTGGCTGCAATTGGAGCCCCTGGAAAGGGGTAAGGGCATCGAATTTGAAAACAAGGTTGTCGGTGGTGCTGTTCCCAAAGAGTATATCTCGGCGGTGGAAGCGGGGGTAAAGGGGGCCCTAAAAACCGGAACCTTGGCCGGGTATGAACTGGTAGATATGAAGGTCAGCTTGATCGATGGTTCTTATCACGAGGTAGATTCTTCGGAAGTTGCCTTTAAGGCTGCTGGTTCCATAGCCCTAAAAGAAGGGGTGGCCAAGGCGGAACCGGTAGTTTTGGAGCCCATCATGCAAGTGGAAGTTTTGGTTTTGGAAGAGTATATGGGCGATGTCATGGGAGACTTTAACGGCCGCCGCGGTCGCATTGAGGGTATGGAGACCAGGGCGGGGCTACAAGTTATAAAGGGTTTTGTACCCTTATCTGAAATGTTCGGTTATGCTACCGATCTACGTTCCCGGACCCAGGGTCGGGGAACCTATACCATGGAGTTTTCCCACTATGAGCCCTTGCCTAAAAATATTACCGGTGGGCTGACCAGTGGGAACTTCTAGGCTCTTATGTGGATGTATTCCTTTGCCAGGCCGGTGTTGTTTCATTGGCCTTCAGATAAAACTAACACAACAAAGGCACGAAAGTTAAGGAGGATGAATCAGTATGGCTAAGCAAAAATATGAACGGACCAAACCCCATGTGAACATTGGTACCATCGGTCATGTTGACCATGGGAAAACAACTCTGACAGCTGCTATAACCCGCTGCCTGGCCGAGACTGGCGGGGCGGATTTTACCAGCTATGAACAAATCGACAAGGCACCGGAAGAAAAAGATCGGGGCATCACCATTGCCACGGCCCACGTGGAATATGAAACCGAAGAGCGCCACTATGCCCACGTCGACTGCCCCGGCCACGCCGACTATGTGAAAAACATGATCACCGGCGCCGCCCAGATGGATGGCTCCATTCTGGTGGTATCGGCCGCCGATGGCCCCATGC
>JAAYTH010000081.1 GCA_012523785.1 Bacillota bacterium
CCACAGAGGGAATTATTCAGAAGGTGACGGGAAAAGATGTTTTTATTACCGATGGAAGTGCTGTTGTCACCGGCCTCTTGTTAGGGCTGAATATGCCGGTCAATGTTCCCCTCTGGCTGCCGGTGATTGGATCAATTTTTGCCATTGCCGTGGTGAAGGAGGCCTTTGGTGGTTTGGGAAACAACTTCATGAATCCTGCCTTGGCGGCCCGGGCAGTTTTGTTGGCAGCTTGGCCGGTGCACATGACCGCCTACGCACTGCCCTTTGTCGATGGGATCACCCATGCCACTCCCTTATCAGTGCTGGACGGTACGGCCCAAGGGACCCTACCCGGTTATTTGGATTTATTCATCGGTAATGTGGGGGGAGTCATAGGTGAGACCTCGGCTTTGGCCCTTTTGGCAGGGGCTGTATACCTGCTTATTAAAGATGTCATTGACTGGCAGGCCCCCCTGGGTTTTCTGGGGAGTGTTTTCCTTCTCAGCTGGGCCTTTGGCGGGCAGACGGGCCTTTTTACCGGGGATCCCATCTATCATCTTCTGGCGGGGGGCTTGATGTTGGGGGCCTTCTATATGGCTACTGATTATGTGACCTCACCGGTGACCAGAAGGGGAAGGCTAATTATGGGCCTTGGTGCTGGCACTATTACTGTTATGATCCGCCTTTGGGGGGGATACCCGGAGGGGGTTACCTACGGTATCTTGTTGATGAATATTGTCACCCCCCTCATTGACCGCTATACAATTCCCCGGGTTTATGGCACAAAGGCGGAAAAAGGATTGCGGAGGTGAGTTTACCGAATGCGTTTTTTGTGGAAAACCCTTAAAAATGGTATTTTTGATGAAAACCCCACCTTTAAAATGGTTTTGGGCATGTGCCCGACCTTGGCGGTGACAACGGCTGCTGCCACTGGGGCCTGGATGGGTGTGGCCGTTATCTTTGTCTTGGCGATGGCCAACATGGTGGTTTCCCTCATCCGCGATTTTATCCCCGACAAGATCCGAATTCCTTGTTTTGTAGTTGTCATTGCTTCCTTTGTGACCATGGCTGATCTCCTTCTCAAGGCCTACCAGCCCGACATTCATGCCAAGTTGGGTATCTTTGTACCCCTTATTGTTGTCAATTGCATTATCCTGGCCCGGGCCGAAACCTTTGCCTCCAAGTATTCTGTTATCCCTTCCATTGTGGATGGCCTGGGCATGGGCCTTGGCTTTACAGCTGCCTTGACCATCTTGGGCAGTATAAGGGAACTCTTGGGTGCCGGCACTATATTTGGTTATCAGGTGATGCCTGCTGCCTTTGAACCGGCGGTAGTTATGATTTTGCCACCCGGGGGTTTTTTGACCTTAGGTTTTGTCCTGGGATTTATCAATTTAATTGGGAAAGGAAAGCAGGAGGCTTGCTGACGGGAACCAACAGTTATAAAAAAAGAAGGAGGGATGGCCTGTGACCTATGTGACGATTATTCTTACCAATATATTGATCAGCAATTTCATCCTCTCGCGTTTTTTAGGGATCTGCCCCTTCCTGGGTGTATCAAAACAGGTAGAGACGGCCCTGGGGATGGGCTTGGCAGTTACCTTTGTCACCACTGTGGCTTCGGCGGCCACCCACTTGATACAACATTTTATCCTCTACCCGGACCTGGAGTATTTGCAGACGGTGACTTTTATTTTGGTAATTGC
>JAAYTH010000011.1 GCA_012523785.1 Bacillota bacterium
GTCTTGGTTTTTCTCCTCTATCCGATTTCAAAGAAATCCGATAAGAGTAGGATTCCATTCTACGACTACCTGTTGGCAGCCCTTGGTGTTTCCATCGGTGTTTATATTCTTTTCAACTATAACCAACTGGTACTGCGGGCTGGGGCTCCAACCCAAATGGATTTGATAATGGGCTTTTTCGCCATTCTGTTGGTTTTGGAAGCGACCCGGCGTTCCATTGGCCCGGAACTGCCCATTGTGGCAATTGCCTTTCTCCTCTATGCCTATTTTGGCCCTATGCTGCCGGGCTTACTTGGCCATAGGGGTTATGACCTGAGGCGGATAATATATCACACCTACCTTACTACCGAGGGGATCTTTGGAACACCCCTGTCGGTATCCTCAACTTATGTCTTTCTGTTTATTCTCTTTGGTGCCTTTTTAGATAAAACCGGTGTGGGAAAGTTTTTTATCGACATGGCCTTTAGTTTGACGGGCCATATGCGGGGGGGCCCGGCCAAAACAGCGGTAGTTGCCAGCTGTCTTATGGGGTCTATTTCCGGAAGTTCGGTTGCCAACACGGTAACAACCGGTGCTTTTACCATACCCCTTATGAAAAGGGTGGGCTATAAACCCCATTTTGCCGGAGCCGTCGAGGCGGCAGCCTCAACGGGAGGGCAGATAATGCCCCCGGTTATGGGTGCAGCTGCCTTTATTATGTCTGAATTTACCGGCATTCCCTACCTGGAGATCATTATTTCGGCGGCCATACCAGCCCTATTGTACTATTTAGCCGTGGGAACCATGGTACACTTTGAAGCCTGTAAGTTGGGTTTGAAGGGGGTTTCTCGCAGTGAACTGCCCCAGGCCCGGGAGGTGCTGGTAAAGATATACCTGCTGTTGCCGGTCGTTTTTATAATTTACTTTCTTGTCAAGGGTTTTACTCCCTTTAAGGCCGCCTACTGGGGAATAATAGGTACAGTTCTAATTGGTATGGTTGATGTTATTGTTGAATATCTCCTGCGTCACAAAGGGCAAATCAATGCACGCCAATATATTGAAAATATGATTGATGCCTTGGCTGATGGAGCCAAAGGGGCAGTATCGGTTGCCATGGCCTGTGCGACGGCCGGGATTGTTGTGGGTGTAGTAACTTTAACCGGATTGGGTTTAAAGGTTGCTACCCTCATCATTACCTTGGCAGGTGGCAATTTGCTCCTGACACTTTTCTTCACCATGATTGCTTCCATCATCTTAGGCATGGGCTTGCCTACGACGGCCAAGTATATTGTATTGGCTACCATGGCCGCACCGGCCCTTACCCAATTGGGTGTGCCTCTGATGGCTGCCCACCTATTTATCTTGTATTTTGGTGTTATCGCCGATGTTACCCCGCCGGTGGCATTGGCCGCCTATGCCGGGGCGGGAATCGCCGGTGCCAACGCCATGCAGACGGGTTTTACAGCCCTTAAGCTGGCCCTGGCCGGGTTTTTGATTCCCTTTGTCTTTGCCTTGTCCCCAGACTTGCTTCTTATTGAGACCACAGCTGTAGATGCTACCTTTGCCTTTATTAGTGCTTCCATCGGAATTGTTGCCCTGGCAGCCGCCGTTGAAAACTTCCTCCTTACCTACTGCAAGTTCTATGAACGGATATTGCTACTTGCTGCTGCTTTAGCATTGATTAACCCCGGGCTTTATACAGATGCCTTTGGTGTGGTTGTTTTAGGCGGCACTTTGATATTGCAACACCTGCGTCGGAAAAAAGAAGAGCAGGCGGGGGTGGCGGTATAAATTAACTAGCCGGAAATGGATGTTGATCCAGAATAGCTTTTTATCGACAACTGGGCCCTGGGCCCAATGAATAAAACTGTGGTAGCGATTAACTAAGCCGGCTCGGCAATACTGGGGCCGGCTTCTTGTATGCCCATGGGGATGGATAAATCATTGTATTTGCTGGGGCCGTATGATATAATTTTTTACAGAAACTAGTTCAATCGGGAAGTCTTTTTACCCACCTAATTTTAAAATGCGAGGTGTACTTTTTAGTGCGGGCACAAGTGCAACAGCCGGGTTACCTTTCCAAGCCAATCATAATCCTTATCGTTATCTTGCTCCTTTTAAACAGTGCTGTTATCGTTTTAGCAGTTGGACTTTTGGATCTCCCCTGGGGGCCCGGGCCAAAGGGTAGTACCCGCGAACAGCTCCGGCAAGGAGCCCTTTTTGTCTCCGACTATGTCCAGGGTCAAGCGGAGAATGCCGGTGTGGAAAAGAAAACAGCCGTGCGGGATGTTCTGGCCAAGTTTCGCTTTGAAATTGAACAGGCCAGCCGTTCGGAAGAATTTGCCCAGATCGTCCTGAAATACGGACGGGAGGCCCAAGATATTATTCTCCGCGAACAGGAAAACCAACGGAGAGAGTTGGCCCTTGCCCTGGTGAGGCAGGAACCCCATCTTCTCGAAATGTCTGGTGAAGCTGATATCACCATTAGTTGGCAGGAAGAAATGGGAATTGAAATTCAAGATCCTGCTAATTTGCTGTCTCCCAAGACAAAATTGGAGATCCGGGAACATGAGGATTTGCAGCAGCTTTCCCAAATGATTGAGATTCATGTTGTGGATGGGAAACCGGAACTTATTTCCCCCATATCAATATTGGAGCGCCTCAAGAGGCTGGAACACGAGGTTGATTCTCTGCGCCTTAAATTGCAAGAAAGCAAAATAGCCGCCGGAACAGAACCCATGACCGGAACAGGCATTGAAGTGAACCTATATGATGCAGAGTTAGGCATGGGATCAGAGCAGATCGTCCACGATTTTGATATCAGGGACATTGTTAATGAGCTCTTTTCTGCCGGGGCGGCGGGTGTTGCCATTAATGATCAACGGTTAATTGCCACTTCATCCATCCGTTGTGCCGGGCCGGTTATTTTGGTGAACCAACAGCCCATTGCAGTTAACCCTGTAACCATCAGGGCCGTTGGTGATCCGGAAATATTGTTGAGCAGCCTGGATTTGATCCGGGCTGAATACCAATCAATTGGAATCAGGTTTAGGATTAAAACGGAGGAAAAATTAACTCTGCCGGCATATGGCCAGTAATAGGTTGAGGAAAGGGAGGTATAGGCGTTGCAGTGGGGGAAGAGATGCACTATTTTACTGCTAATATTGTCTTTGATTACTATATTAGGTACAGCGGGCTGTCGCAGAGGGGGGCCCGATGGTGATAATTCACAGCAATCTGAAGAAGGGGAGCTAGACGATGAATTACAGGGGGAAAAGACGGGTTATTATGCTCCCCTGACAGGTGAGTGGATGGAGGAAGAGGCCCCCACTAAACGCCGGCCGGTGGCAGTAGTCATCGACAATGATCCTACCTTTAGCAGTCAATCTGGCCTAGATAAGGCTGCCTGGATCTATGAGGTACCAGTTGAGGGTGGCATTACCCGCTTTCTAGCCCTTTACCACCATTATGATGCCCTTGTTTTGGGGCCGGTGCGCAGCCTCCGACCTTATTTTCTAGATCGGGCCTTGGAATTTGGAGCTGCCATAAGCCATATTGGCTATAGCCCCCAAGCAAAAAAAGATATTACTGAGCTGGGTGCCATTTCCCTAAACGAATTTACCTTTCCTAACTTATACTGGCGCACTGTGGATAAAAAAATGCCCCATAACTTGTATACCAACACTGAAAACCTTTTTGGGGAGCTGGAAGAGAGGGGGTTGGACAAAATCAACCCCGGATGGGAGATTGATTTTATTCAAGAGGAGGATTTAGATGGGGTTCCCGGGGACTATGCTGACAAGGTTAGGATCCACTATCATCTTGGGGTGGTAGAATACCGCTACAGCACTGTCGAAGGGGTTTATAAGCGGTTCTTCCGGGATCGACCCCATGTAGACGGGGAAACGGGGGAGCAGCTTTTTGCCGCTAATGTAATTATACAACACACAGAGCGCCCCCGTGTCCTTGATAGCGAAGGCCGCCTCGAATTTAAGACCATAGGTTCGGGGCAGGGCCGGGTGTTGCAGAAGGGCCGGGATTATGAGGCTATGTGGGAGAAAAAAAGCCGTGAAGGTTGGACTCGTTTTTCCCATCCTGATGGCAGCCTAATTACCCTATTACCGGGGAACACTTGGGTCCAGGTGGTGCCGGAGGGGACTAGAGTGGAGGTGGAGTAACCTTTTTCCTATCCCCGGCTGATATTGTAAGGTAAACCCCTTGAGAAGGGAATGGAAGACATTGCTAAAAAAAGATCAAATCCAATATCTAATTGAAGAGGCGAGCAAGGCCCGGCAGTTGGCCTATGCCCCCTATTCCCAATTCCCTGTCGGGGCAGCTTTAGAAACCGGGGATGGTAGAATTTTCAGCGGTTGTAACATTGAAAATGCTGCCTATGGTGCTAGTATGTGTGCCGAACGGGTGGCTATTTTTAAGGCGGTTTCTGAAGGCTTTTGCGATTTTACTGCCTTGGCGGTAGTTACGGGGCCCCATAGGGCTGCTCCCTGTGGAGTATGCCGCCAGGTGTTAGCTGAATTTAACCCCAAAATGCCTGTTATAATGGCTAACTTACTGGGGGAATACCGGCTAGCCACTGTATCAGAGCTGCTGCCAGATGCCTTCACCCGGGCTGATCTATTTGCTAAGGTGGGGAAAAGATGAAGGGGAGTAAGCAGGGGTTTAAGTCGGGTTTTGTATCCCTCTTGGGCAGGACCAATGTGGGAAAGTCTACCCTTCTAAATGCCTTCATCGGTGAAAAGATTGCCATTACGACGACCAAGCCCCAGACAACCAGAAACCGTATACCCGGCATACTTACCACTGAAGAGGCCCAAATTATTTTTATAGATACACCCGGCATTCATAAGCCCAAACATAAATTAGGCCGTTACATGGTAAATATCGCCAGGGCCACCCTATCTGAAGTTGACATTATCCTTTTTATTGTCGATGCAACTAAGCCCCTGGGACGGGGAGACCGGTTTATTGCAGGCCTCTTTTCCGGTATTAAACCCCCGGTATTTTTACTGCTCAATAAAATAGATCTTTTATCACCGGCGGAATTGGCATCGGCCCGGAAACAGTATGAAGGCCTATTTGACTTTACGAACATTATTCCTGTTTCTGCCTTAACCGGTGAAAACCTACTTCCCTTGCAGGAGCAGATATTGCGTCATCTACCCGTGGGGCCCCAATATTACCCCAAAGACATGATTACGGATCAACCGGAACGGTTTATAGTGGCGGAACTTGTCCGGGAAAAGATCTTACACTTGACCAGGGAGGAGGTCCCCCATTCCATTGCCGTTGAAGTACTGGAGATGAAGGAAAGGGAGGACCGGAATCTAATGCTAGTACAGGCAAACATATATGTGGAGCGGGATTCACAAAAAGGGATCGTTATTGGGCAGGGGGGAAGAATGTTAAAAGAGATCGGAAAAAATGCCCGTGCCGACCTAGAAGGTTTCCTTGGCTGCCGGGTTTTTTTGGAACTATGGGTAAAAGTAAAGAAGGACTGGCGTGATTCACCAGGGGCTTTGCGAAGTCTTGGCTATAGTGGCTAAAGGATCTATAGTTACCAAAAAGAGTGGGCATACACATCTATAAATGTGACACCCTAAAGGGGAGGGGAGGTTGGTGTTTTTGGAGGATATCCTATGGCATTTTTTTAAAACTACCGGTCAAATTGGTGCATATCTTTTCTACAAGGAATTCCATGAAATTAAAGATCAGCAAATTATGTGCAGTAAAGAGTACCAACCAACAAGCACTCCAGAGGGGATACAAAAGATTTGTGACGTTTCTGCCCGGGGAGGCCCCAATTAGAGTTGAAGGCGGAAGGAGGAAGGAGGAAGGGAATAGTTATGTCCCTTTATCGTATAGAGGCGGTGGTTTTAAATCACCGCTATTTTGGTGAGGCGGATAAGATAGTAACTCTATATTCCAGGGAAAAGGGGAAGCTACGGGCTGTGGCCCGAGGGTCACGCCGTCCCCGCAACCGCCTTTTGGCCGGTACCCAGCCCTACAGCCATACAGAGTTTCTTCTTTTTTCCGGTAAGGGCTTGGATCAGATCAGTCAGTGTGAGTTGAAGGAATCCTTCTATTCTTTGCGTGAAGGCCTTGAACAGATGGCAGCTGCCGCCTATGTTACAGAATTGTATGATCTCCTTATTGAAGAAAAGGAAGGCAACGAAGAATTATTTTACTTGTTGTTGTGTATACTGCATTTGCTAGTAGGTGCCGAAGACATCGAACTTGTCCTTCGTTTTTTTGAAGTACGCCTTCTCTCTCTTTTGGGGTATCAACCCCAGCTGTCTCAATGTGTAAACTGTGAACAGCGTCTGGATAAGGAACAATTTAAATTTAGCCCCCGGCTGGGGGGGCTCCTTTGCCCCCGTTGCTGGGAGCAGGATGTAAAGGCCCAGATAATATGTGCGGGTACGGTTGAAATGCTCAAGCAGTTTTTACTTATTACTCCCCAAAGGTTAAAGGTATTGCGGGCCGGGCCCAAGGTTCGCCGGGAAATGGAGTCGGCCCTGGGGGCTTATTTGGAATTTCGTTTGCCCCGGAAACTGAAATCACAACGTTTTCTATCTTTGGTACAGGACGGTGAATCATAGTTCCTGGAGTAGGGGTAAAATACCGGAGAAGGGGCCGGCTGGCTCAGTGATTTTTGCAATTGACAACGGTGTCATAATTTGCTACAGTTAGAACAAATTTATTCCCACTGCCAATGAGGGAGAAGAGTAGCTGGAACCGTCTTTTCCAGAGAGCGGGGAGCCACATCAGAACCGTGTGGAGCTGAAAACCCTGTACTGGCGGGCTTGGCGAAGGGCACTCCTAAGGGCCGGGTTAATGAAGGGGGCCGGGCGTCCGCTGGCCAAACAGGGTGGAACCGCGGGAAGGACTCTCGTCCCTGTAATACAGTGTATTGCAGGAGGTGGGGGTTTTTTTATTATCCTATTAATGACAGCCGCTGGGAAATAATATTTGTGCCTGGGAACGATGGATTATGAATAGCCCTTGGAAAGCAGGACTGAAGAAAGATTTAACCGGGGGGAAATTAAGAAAGATATTACCCCATGGAATAGGGAGGGATGAAGGGGAATGAATTTTCAGGACATAATTTTTGAGCTACAGAAATACTGGGCGGGGCAAAATTGTATTATTTTGCAACCCTATGATGTGGAAAAGGGTGCCGGGACCATGAACCCGGCAACCTTTCTGCGGGCCCTAGGCCCAGAAGCTTGGCAAGTGGCGTATGTAGAACCTTCCCGCCGCCCAACGGACGGCCGCTATGGGCAAAACCCCAATCGGCTCTACCAACACCACCAGTATCAGGTGATTATGAAACCATCACCGGAGAATATACAAGATCTTTATTTGGAAAGCTTGTATCGATTGGGTATTTCGCCCCTGGAGCATGACATACGGTTTGTAGAGGATAACTGGGAGTCCCCAACCCTGGGGGCCTGGGGTTTAGGCTGGGAAGTATGGCTTGACGGCATGGAGATCACCCAATTCACCTATTTCCAACAAGTAGGGGGTTTTGACGCCCGGCCCGTCTCTGTTGAGTTGACCTATGGGTTGGAAAGGATTGCCATGTTCCTGCAGAAAAAAGATAGTGTTTATGATATCCTTTGGGTGGATGGAATTACATATGGAGATATTTTCTATAATTTTGAAGTTGAACACTCCCATTACAACTTCACCGAATCTGATATTTCCACCCTGCAAAAACTTTTTGCAATTTACGAAAAAGAGGCTGGACGACTGTTACAAAAGAAACTGGTTTTACCGGCCTACGACTATATTTTGAAATGTTCCCACACTTTTAACCTTCTGGATGCCCGGGGGGCCATAAGTGTTACAGAACGGACCGGGTATATTCATAGGGTGCGTAATTTAGCCCGGGAATGTGCAGTGGCTTACTTGAAACAGCGGAAAGAAGCGAAAAACTGCTTTTCCGTCAGTAAGGAGGTGTAGCCGATGGCAAAGGATCTGCTTTTAGAAATAGGAACAGAGGAAATACCAGCCCGGTTTATCCCCAATTCACTATTACAGCTGGAGGATAAAGCGCAGAAAATGCTAAAGGAAGCAGGCTTGGGTTTTTCCGGTATACGAGTAACGGGGACTCCTAGAAGGTTAGCATTGCATGTTTTTAACTTGGCTGCTAGGGCCATAGATCGGGAAAAGGAAGTCAAGGGGCCACCCAAGAAAATAGCCTTCGATGCCGCCGGCAACCCCAGCAAGGCTGCTTTGGGCTTTGCCCGCAGCCAAGGTATTCCCCTTTCGGAAACGATGATAAAGGAGATCAAAGGTGGCGAGTACCTATTTGCGCTTCTACGGGAGGAAGGGCGGCCAACGGTGGAGATACTTCCCCAATTATTGGTGGATATTATTCAGGGTCTAACCTTCCCCACGACAATGCGTTGGGGTGATAAGGAGCAGCGTTTTATTCGTCCTATACATTGGTTGCTTGCCCTCTGGGGGGAGGAGATCATCCCCTTCAGCGTGGCCGGAGTGGAATCTGGCCGGGAGACATATGGACACCGTTTTTTAAGCCACGGCCCTATAGATATTATGGAACCGGATGATTATTATGATAGGTTGCGGGAACATTATGTAGTAGTTGACCCCCAGGAAAGGGAAGAACTTATCCGGGAGCAGAGCGAGGAGCTGGCCCGGGCGAAGGGGGGCAAGGTGCTGTGGGACAAAGGTTTGCTGGAAGAAGTTGTTAACCTGGTGGAATATCCCACCGGCTTATTGGGTTCCTTTGCTGATGCTTATCTAGAGCTGCCGGCAGAGGTAGTTATTACCCCTATGAAGGAGCACCAACGCTATTTTCCCGTTGTAGACCTGACCGGGGAACTTCTACCCCTATTTATAACAATTCGTAATGGGACCAGTGACAATATCCATATTGTACGGGAAGGAAATGAAAAGGTACTTCGTGCCCGCCTAGAAGATGCAAAGTTTTTCTATGAAGAAGATCAAAAGATCCCTCTCCAGGACCGGGTAAAGAAATTAAAGGATGTTGCCTTCCTGGAAGGCCTGGGATCTATCTTTGATAAAGTTGAAAGGGTACGGGATTTAGCCCATTTTATTGTGGAAGAATTAGGTTTGGATGAGCCCGTGTTTTCCCTGGTGGATCGTACTGCGACCTTGGCTAAGGCTGATCTAACAACGAATATGGTCAATGAGTTTAGTGAATTGCAAGGAGTTATGGGTCGTGAATACGCCCTTCTAAACGGCGAAAACCCAGTGGTTGCCCAGGGTATTTATGAACACTACCTGCCCCGGTTTGCCGGCGATGAGTTGCCCCAGACAATGGCGGGTACAGTGGTTAGCATGGCCGATAAGTTGGACAGCATCTGCGGCTGTTTCGGGATTGGGATTGTCCCTACTGGTTCTGCCGATCCTTATGCTTTGAGACGCCAGGCCTACGGTGTAGTGAATATTTTACTGGGATCTGATCTTAACATTAGGCTCTCCGCTTTGATTGAATATGGATTAGGTATTTATCAGGAACAAAATCTACTGCAACGGGATATGGAAGGAATGACAAGGCAAATATTAGACTTTTTTGCCGCTCGAATCAGGCATGCTTGCCGGGACCGGGGTGCTGCCTATGATAGTATTGACGCCGTACTATCTGCTGATTATGATCAGGTGGCTAAGGTCCGGGATCGCTTAGAAGCTGTAGAAGAAATGCGGCGGCAACCTGAGTTTGCTTCTATTTTAGCCATGTACAATCGGGTACATAATTTAGCTTGTAAGGCTGCGGCTGAGGAAACATTTTCTCCCGAATTATTACGAGAGTCGGCGGAGAAGATACTTTACCAGCAATACCAAAGGGTATTACCCCGGGTCAAGGAGGCCCTAAGGCAGTGGGATTATAAGTTGGTCCTGGTAGAGCTACTTGTCCTTCATGAGGGCATTGATGGTTTCTTTGATCAAGTGCTGGTAATGGTGGAAGAAGAAGAACTAAAAAACAATCGGTTGGCTCTTTTGCGGAAACTTGAAGAATTGTTTTTGACAGTGGCCGACTTTAGTAAGATTGTAGCGGTGTGAATAACTATAGAATTATGTAACTGATGGGCGGCAGCCTTTATTAATGTCATCCTGAGCGAAGCGAGGGATCTTGACAAGATCCTTCGGGCCCAGCCTTCCCCTCGCTAGGCTCTGGACAGGCAGGATGACAATTAAGATGGTTTGCGGTATATGGTATATATAGAAGGCTAATAATATATGCTTTGCAGGTATGGCTGAACAGTTACAGAATTATTATATTCTAACAGGAGATAGGGGTTTTATCACGAAAAGTAAAAGGATGTGGAATATGCTGGCCAAGTTAATACAAAGGGGTGATGGCCATTCAACTTACCTTGCGGCAAAAAAAGATCATTGAGATTGTAAAGGAAAAGGGGCCCATAACCAGTGAACGGATTGCAGCCAAGTTGTCTTTGACCCGGGCGACCTTACGTCCGGATCTTTCTGTTTTAACTATGGTTGGTATTCTAGAGGCAAAGCCCCGGGTAGGATATTATCATACAGAAAAACCCCTTCCCTTCTTTATCGGGGATGAGTTACGGCAGTTAAAGGTCAGGGATATTAAATCCAGACCGGTGGTGGCACGGGATGATGCAACCATCTATGATGCCGTGGTGACAATGGTTTTGGAGGATGTTGGCACCTTAATTATTGTCGAGGAAGGTGGATTTTTAGCCGGTGTTGTCTCCCGCAAGGATCTATTAAAAATAACCTTGGGGCAAGCGGATATTCACAAGGTGCCGGTGGGGATTGTCATGACCCGCTCCCCTAATGTTGTTACGATTTCACCCGAGGAAAGTGTTTATGAAGCCGCCCGTAAAATGGTGCAGCACCAGGTGGATGGTTTGCCCGTTGTGGTCCCCGGTAGTATTTCGGCGGAGGAGGAGGAGAAGAAGGCCGTGGAAGGGTTGGAGGTTGTGGGCCGGGTTACCAAAACAAATATTACAAAAATTTTTGTTGAATTAGGCGCCGGGATATATTAGGATGGGGAGGGATAAAAAATCGCTATTAAACCAGCTGTATACATAATCTCTGATTCTATCGGTGAAACAGCGGAATTTGTGGTTCGGGCTGCTGCCAGTCAATTTAATTCCGGCCGTGTCGAAATACGTCGAGTACCCTTTGTCAGGGAAAGAGAACACCTAACGGAGGTTCTCGAAGAGGCCAATGAAACCCGGGGAATTATTGTCTATACCCTGGTATTGCCAGATGTGAAAGAGCACCTGGAAAAAGAGGCGGCAAAGTTGGGTATCCCCACGGTAGATATCATGGGCCCGATATTAAAAACAATGGGAAAGGTATTCCCTGAGCCACCTCACCTGAAGCCAGGGTTGGTCTATAAGTTGGATGAGGAATATTACCGCAAAGTAGAAGCAATTGAATTTGCCGTCCGATATGATGATGGTAAAGACTCCCGGGGAATCCTTTGGGCCGATGTGGTTATAATTGGTGTTTCTAGAACTTCTAAAACACCATTATGTATGTATTTGGCCCATAGGGGTATCAAGGCGGCTAATGTTCCCCTGGTGCCGGAGGTTAAACCACCGGAGGAGCTCTTCCAAATACCCCCCTGGCGAATTGTGGGCCTTACAATAAATTCTGCCCAGCTTGCCAAAATTAGGCAGGAACGCCTTAAAAACCTAGGGTTAAAGGGCAGGGCTGATTATGTCAATCCCGGGCGCATACAAACAGAATTGAAATATGCAGAAGAAATAATGAAACAGCTGAAATGTCCAATAGTACAGATCAGCAGCAAGGCGGTAGAAGAGACGGCTGGAGAAATTATGCAGATTATAAAGAAGGGATGATGCTGATAATGAAAAAACGTGTCTATTCTTTTGCGGAGGGGCGGGCAGAACAGAAACATTTGTTAGGTGGGAAAGGTGCCAACCTGGCAGAAATGACCCGTATTGGCCTTCCAGTGCCGCCGGGGGTTACCATTACGACGGAAACATGCTTAGAATATTATAAAGAGGGGAAAAAACTCCCCCCCGGGCTTGAGGCCGAGATACGCGCTGGTATAGAGATGCTGGAAGAAAAGCTGGGGAAAAAATTCGGTGACCCCACCGACCCATTACTATTGTCAGTGCGCTCCGGGGCGGCAATTTCCATGCCGGGAATGATGGATACCATCCTGAACCTGGGATTAAATGACGAAACCCGGGATGGTCTGGCACGGCTCACCCAGGATCGGCGCTTTGCCAATGACTGTTACCGCAGGTTCATCCAGATGTTTGGTGATGTTGTTATGGGGGTCCCCTTTGGGGATTTTGAGAAAGTACTGGAAGAATTGAAGGAAAAGGTTGGTGCCCAGGAAGATACGGATCTATCTGCCCAGGATTTGGATGAACTCATCGGCCAATTTAAGGAGATTTATACCCAGGAGACGGGGGAAGAATTTCCCCAGGATCCCTTTGAACAACTCCTTTTGGCAGTCGAGGCTGTTTTCGCTTCATGGAATACGGATCGGGCCATTGTCTACAGGCGGGTACATCGAATCCCCGACGATTTGGGCACTGCAGTAAACATTCAAACAATGGTTTATGGCAATATGGGTGATGATTCCGGTACCGGTGTTGCCTTTACCCGGAACCCGGCTACAGGCGCTAATGAGATATACGGCGAGTACCTAATCAACGCCCAGGGTGAAGATGTGGTAGCCGGGATCAGGACTCCCAAACCCATAAGTGGCCTTAAAGAAGAAATGCCCCAAGTCTATCAGGAATTTGTTGATGTTTGCCAGCGGTTAGATGAACATTACCGTGATCTCCAAGATATAGAGTTTACCATTGAAAAGGGCACCCTTTATATCCTCCAAACCAGGTCCGGAAAGAGGACGGCGGCGGCCGCTGTAAAAATTGCAACGGACTTGGTTGGAGAAGGCAAGCTTACCCCGGAAGAGGCTGTTATGCGGATCGATGCCCAACAGTTGGATCAGTTGATGCATCCTAGTCTTGACCCAGAGGCACAGGTAGAGGTCTTGGCCAAGGGATTGCCAGCTTCCCCTGGTGCTGCCGTTGGCAAAGTGGTTTTCTCCGCCGACAAGGCCGAGGAAAGGGGCAAAAAGGGGGAAAAGGTCCTTCTTGTACGGCCCGAAACCACCCCAGATGACATCCATGGCATTGTCATGGCCCAGGCCATCCTCACCAGCCGCGGGGGCATGACCAGCCATGCTGCAGTAGTTGCCCGGGGAATGGGTAAGCCTTGTATTTGTGGTTGTGAAGCCCTAGATATTGATCTAGATGCCAAGGAATTTGTTGTGGATGGTACTATTGTAAAAGAGGGCGATGTACTGACCTTAGATGGGAGTACAGGCCAGGTCATGCTGGGGGAAGTCCAATTAATTAGCCCTGAACTTGGCACTGAATTTCAGACTATACTGGAATGGGCCGATAGCATTAGACGCCTTGATATCCGCACCAATGCTGACACTCCAGAGGATGCCAATAGAGCCAGGGAGTTTGGGGCCCAGGGCATTGGGTTGTGCCGAACAGAACATATGTTTATGGCCCCGGGGCGCTTGCCCTTGGCCCAGGAGATGATCTTGGCAGCCAATGAAGAAGAAAGAAGGGTTGCCCTAGAGAAATTACTCCCCATGCAGCAGGATGATTTCTATGGGATCCTAAAGGCCATGCACGATTTACCGGTAACTATTCGTCTTCTAGATCCTCCCCTACACGAATTCCTCCCCAACTTAGAAGAATTGCGGGTAGAGATCACCCGCTTGGAAATGTCGGGAGATAATCCAGATCTACTGGCAGAAAAGCGGAAGGTACTGGGAATAGCCCGAAACTTGTCGGAATTTAACCCCATGCTAGGCCACCGGGGCTGCCGCCTGGGTATTACCTTCCCAGAAATCTATGAAATGCAAGCCAAGGCAATATTCTTTGCTGTAGCCGACCTGGTTAAAGAAGGGGTCAATGTATTACCCGAAGTAATGATACCCCTCGTCAGCCATCCCAAGGAACTGGAGCCACTACGGGAAATGGTCATCAAAACTGCTGAAGAGGTTAAAGAGCAAAAGGGTGTTGACTTTGATTATTTAGTAGGGACCATGATCGAGCTACCCAGGGCCTGTATTGTAGCCGATGAAATTGCCCAGCATGCCGACTTCTTCTCCTTTGGAACTAATGACCTTACCCAGACCACCTTTGGTTTTAGCCGGGACGATGCCGAAGGGAAATTTATGCATCACTATCTGGAAAAGAAGATATTGGAGGAAAACCCCTTTGCCGTTTTAGATGTGGATGGGGTGGGTAAACTGGTGGAACAGGCGGTGAAGTTGGGCCGGGCAACTAACCCGGATCTCCATATAGGTATCTGTGGTGAGCATGGTGGCGAACCCCAGTCCATTGCCTTCTGCCACCAGGCAGGACTGGATTATGTCAGCTGCTCCCCCTTTAGGGTGCCTATTGCCAGGTTAGCCGCTGCCCAGGCCGTCATTAGCCAAAAAGAACAATAAAAATAAATTTAGACAAATAAAAACAAGGTACCAGGTCTAACATAGGGGCTGGTGCCTTGTTTTTTAGCAAACAGAGGCGGGGAAAAGGCTAGGATTCGGTTTCTATGCTGCTCCGCATCATGTTTTTTGCATTAACCACGGGAAGAGCGGAATGTGATATAATAAATGCCACTAGGAAAAATCGATGGGGGGAGAATGTGCGGTTGCTCTTAAATTATCTTAAAATTATTAGCCTAGTGGCAGCTGCCCTTGCAGTTTATGATAAACATGCTGCACAGGCTGGAAAATGGCGTGTAAAAGAAAAGACATTGATGCTTGTGGCGGTCTGCGGCGGCGCGGTGGCAATGGGGCTGACAATGTACTTCATCCGACACAAAACAAGAAAAACTAAGTTTGTGGTCGGTATTCCCTTGATAATAGTCTCACAGTTGCTTTTCCTTGTGTTTGGGCTTGATCGGGCTTGCTAGTTAGACATTTGGGGAGGAGCCGATAGATGAGTTTTTCTGACTATTTTCTTTGGATATCCGGTGGTTTGGTATGGGTAAACATATTCCTGGGCATATTGTTAATCTTCTTTGAAAGAAGGGACCCCACTTCAACTTGGCTGTGGATAATGATTTTGACCTTTTTGCCCGGCATTGGCTTTATTCTTTATTTATTTATAGGTCAGGATTTATCGAAACAAAGATTGTTCAAAGTTAAAGAGGAAGAAGATGCCTGTTTTAGGGGTATTGCCATTAAACAAAAGGAGCAGTTGGAAAGGGGGGATTTCCACTATGTAAATCCTCTTTTCCGCAAATATGAGGACCATATCAAACTCCACTTGAGAAACAGTGAAGCCTACTTTACCCAGGACAATAGTGTGGAGCTATTATTTTCTGGGAAGGAAAAATTTGAATCTTTACTTGCCAGTATAAACAAAGCAGAAAAATACATTTATATGGAATACTACATATTTAATAGTGACAGCATTGGGATGAAGGTTATTGACGCCATGTGCCGCAAGGCCAGTGAGGGTATCGCCGTTAAGTTACTGGTGGATGGGATGGGGGGAAGGGGGCTATCTAAAAGGGCGATAGCAAAATTACGTGGGTCGGGCGTAAGTGTGGCCATTTTCTTTCCACCCTTTGTTCCTTGGTTGAGTATAAGACTAAATTACAGAAACCATAGGAAAATATGCATCATAGACGGAAAGGAAGCCTATTTGGGTGGATTCAATATTGGTGATGAATATTTAGGTCGGTCGAAAAGATTTGGCAATTGGCGGGATACCCATATTAGAATAAAGGGCTCGGCCATCAGTTCCCTGGAATGGCGATTTTTCTTGGATTGGCGATTTGCCGCCAAGGAAGAGATCCAGCCCTGTGTACCCAATCTAAATCAAGGGGAGGATTCAGGCAATATAGGTATACAAATAGTGTCCAGTGGGCCCGACTCCAGGTGGCCCCGGGTAAAAGATGGATACCTGAAGATGATCTTAGATGCTGAGAAAAAAATATATATTGAAACTCCCTATTTTATACCCGATGACAGTATATATGATTCTTTGAGATTAGCGGGGTTGTCCGGTTTAGATGTGCGGGTGATGATACCCAGCAAGCCGGACCATCCCTTTGTATATTGGGCGGGAATGAGTTATATAGGGGGGCTTTTAGAAGCCGGGGTTAAGTTTTATGCCTATGAAAAAGGGTTTTTACATTCCAAAGTACTAATAGCCGATGATTTTGTTTCTTCGGTAGGTACGGCAAACTTGGATATCAGAAGTTTTAAGCTAAATTTTGAGGTAAATGCTTTTATATATGACGAAACCACAAACCGAATGCTTACGGAAAGGTTTATAAATGACTTGGGAAAAAGCAAGGAAATAACCTTGGAGAGCTACAAAAAACGCTCCAAAGGTACAAAAATAAAGGAATCTGTGTCCAGGCTTTTATCTCCTTTGTTATAAACCAATCTAGGACCCAACTAAGCCTATTAATTTACAGTGCAAAGGGGGACGATGTTTGAGTCTATGCTAAAGATAAAATATGACGATGCTACTATAAAAACCAAAAGAAAAGAGGTGCGGGAGGGCCTTTGGCGAGAATCAGAAAATATTAATTCTGCTACAATAGACTGCATTAGTCCTTTAGATCTGCGCCTATTATATTTACACTATGATAAGATTTTTTTAAAAAATTGGTTTCGGGATAATTTCAAGGGCCATGTCTTGTATGAATTATCTCGCCGGATGACTAAAAGTGCCGGTAAGACAAAATGTCCTAGAAACATTGCCCAGATGGAAGCAGAGGATATCAGGATTATCATTGCTATTGGGGTGGATTTTTTCTTTAAATATGACCAATTGGCCGGAAGTAAAAACGTCTGTGGTATTGAAACCCATAACAGCCTGGAGGCCTTGCAAATAGTATTTGAGCATGAATTAGTCCATGTCCTGGAGTTTTTACTTTTTCATACATCTAGTTGCAATAAACAGCGTTTTAAGGATACTGCTAAAAATTTATTTGGCCATACCCACAGTCACCATCATATCCCAACCAATCAGACGGTTGCCCGGGAGAAGTACGGAATCAACATTGGAGACAAGGTACAGTTTGTATTTGAGGATCAGCTGCTAACGGGACTTATAGTAAATATAACTAAAAGGGCAACGGTAATGGTTAAAAGTCTAGACGGAGTATATGTGGATAAAAACGGAACCAAATACATGAAGTATTATGTTCCACTGGAGAGATTGGCAAAGACACGCTAGTATCTTGTGGTGTTAAAGATAGAAGTTTTGTAATTACTTAGCTGCCCCTACAAACCGTATGTTGTCGGCTTTCCCGATACATGGCCAAGGATCTTAGCTGTCATCCTAAGGGTAATGCCCTGAGGATCTTTATAGTTTAACGCCTTAGATCCCTAGTTTTGCTCCCTCCGCTGTGCTCTGGACAGGCGGGATGACACTAGGAATTATTACTGAATAGTTTCGAAGTTTTTTTATAAACCTTACAAATATGGCGAATATATCTGGGGAAATCCTGTCTATTTAGGTGAAGGGCCTTCAACGGCGGTGGAGGGGGTATGCCTACACCGCAATCCCAACTAATTAATTTGTACCCAACAATTCATATGGACCTGATATTTGTCATAGATTATATGAAACATACGAAGCTGGTGATAAAATGCCTGATCTTTTTGCCGGGATGGTTCATAATTTTTTGGTGGCCTTTGGGGTGATAGTGGGTGCAAGTGTCTTTGCCGGGGTGGGGGCGGTGATTATAAATCGTCCGCCCCTTAAAACCATGCTGGAAATAGCCCGTTCTCTTAAAATATGGGCTATGGCGGTGGCCTTGGGAGGCACTTTTTCTTCCTATGCTGCCATTGAAAAGGGTATTTTTGCCGGGGAATTTAAATCTACCCTAAAACAGGCGATTTATGTGCTTACTGCTCTTTCCGGGGCGAATTTTGCTTATATGGTCATCAAGCTCATACAAAGATGTGGGGAATTATGGGGAAATTGAATAAGGTCCGCTGGGCTTATGTTTTTTGCTTTGCGGTGGGGGTTATGGCCGGAGTTTTAATTGGTGTTGCAACATTGAATATATTGTTAAGCCACCGGATCGACTCCTATCACAGAAAAATAGCACAGTTGCAGGTGGATATACGGGATAAAGATGTGCGATTGGAGAAGTTAGAGCAGTCACTCAATACGCAAAAGTATCTCCTCCAGGATATAGAGGTTATTTTATTGTTGGCCCCGGATGGAGAAAACAATGCCATAGAGGGAGTAGATGAGATAGATAGGATGGAGATTGAGAGTAATATAAGGGAAAAATACGCCCTTTTGCTGGGAAAGGAAGTTGAGACCCTAGATGCTGATTTAGTTATGGAAATAGTAGATAAAAGGATTTTTAAAATAGGGCCCAGGGAATACAGGTTGCATGTGGTTAGATTGGTTTTAAGTGAGACACTGAAAATGTGGATTGATGTGGAGGTAATTGATTAATAGCCAGTTGCTAGGGATAATATACTAGAATTGTGAGATTGTGGCTGAAGATCTATAATAGCTATGTTTTTCTAGTCCCCACGGCTTTGTCTAGAAGGTATTTGCCAAGTTATAGTGAAGTTTAATAGGTAATTAGGTTGGCAGATCAAGAAGGGAGGAAATTCGATAGTGCAAAAGAGGATTTTGATTATGGGTGCTGCGGGAAGGGATTTTCATAATTTCAACACTTATTTTAGGGATAATAAAGATTATAAGGTTGTGGCTTTTACAGCCACCCAGATACCCGATATTGCTGATAGAAAGTACCCCGCCGCCTTAGCCGGCGGTCTTTATCCCAAGGGTATAGCTATTTATGATGAGTATGAATTGGAAAATCTAATTAAAGAAGAAAAGATAGATCAGGTGGTTTTCGCTTATAGTGATATATCCCACCGGGCGGTAATGGGAAAGGCCTCCCGGGTATTGGCCAGTGGGGCGGACTTTCGTTTGATGGGTCCCAACACCACCATGTTAAGGAGCAAGGTGGATACTATTGCCGTTTGTGCCACCCGCACCGGAACGGGAAAAAGCCAGACCACCCGTCGTATTGCAGCGATCCTAAAAAATCAGGGGAAAAAGGTGGTAGTAATCAGGCATCCCATGCCCTATGGTGATTTGGAAAAACAGGTCTGCCAGCGGTTTGCTACTTATGAGGATCTGGACAGGCATCACTGTACAATCGAGGAAAGGGAAGAGTATGAACCCCATATAGATCATGGTTTTGTTGTCTATGCCGGGGTTGATTATGGGAAAATTTTAAAGGAGGCGGAGAAGGAGGCCGATGTAATTATCTGGGATGGCGGCAATAATGATATTCCATTTTATAAGCCGAATGTTTTTATAACTGTGGTAGATCCCCACCGGCCCGGGGATGAGGTTTTGTATCATCCCGGGGAAACCAATCTCAAGATGGCGGACATTGTCGTTATCAATAAAATTGAAACCTCTAGCCCCGAAAACATAGAAACGGTTCGCAATAATATCCAAAAGATCAATCCCGAGGCTGTTGTTGTTGATGCGGCTTCACCCATATCCATAGAGAACCATGAAAGGATATCCGGCCGCCGGGTTTTAGTAGTAGAAGACGGCCCCACATTGACCCATGGCAACATGGCCTATGGGGCCGGTACAATTGGGGCACGAAAGTACGGTGCCCGGGAGCTAATTGATCCCAGACCCTATGCCGTGGGCAGTATTAAGGATACCTTTGCCCAGTATTCCCACCTGACCCATGTGCTTCCGGCTATGGGCTATGGTGATACACAGCTTAAGGAGCTGGAGGCTACCATTGCCGGTATAGATGCTGATTTGGTTATAATTGGCACCCCCATTGATTTAAGACGTGTGCTTAAAATTAAACAACCTACGGTGAGGGTTTGTTATGAATTACAAGAAATAGGTGAACCAACCTTAGACACCCTCTTAACTGCGGGCCTTGGGGAATAGGATTTAAGGGATGATCCTTTATGCTGCTGAGACAAAAGACCGAAGAACTGGAAGAACGAAATCTTTCCCCACGGGCGACCTTGAGTAAGCATTCCCGGGGGAGAAAAAGATGGGAAAAAGAATGCCCGGTGCGGACTGCTTTCCAGCGGGATCGGGATAGAATTCTCCACTCTAAGGCCTTCCGGAGGTTGAAACACAAAACCCAGGTGTTTATCGCCCCGGAGGGGGATCATTACCGCACCCGCCTGACCCACACCCTGGAGGTTTCACAAATTGCCCGGACCATTGCCCGTTCCCTTCAGCTTAATGAAGACCTAACTGAAGCCATTGCCCTGGGGCATGATCTGGGGCATACCCCCTTTGGCCACTCCGGCGAGGCCGCCCTCGATGAAGTATCCGCCCATGGTTTTCGTCATAATGTGCACAGCCTGCGGGTGGTTGATGTTTTGGAAGGGGAGGGGGGCTTAAACCTTACCTGGGAAGTTAGGGATGGTATTCTCAATCATACCGGCCCTGAACCTTCAACTCTGGAAGGGCAGATAGTCCGAATTGCCGACTGGGTTGCCTATATCAACCATGATATAGATGATGCTTTGCGGGCAGATGTTATTGCCCCGGAAGAACTACCCCAGGACTGTTTAGAGATATTGGGCCGGGAACACAGTGTCCGGATCAACGAAATGGTTATTGATTTAATAGCGACCAGCTGGGGGCGGAATAGAATTCAAATGAGCCCCAGGGTGGAGCATGCTACCAAGAAGTTGCGCACCTATTTATTTGAACATGTATATACCAATCCCCGGGCCAAGGGGGAAGAAAATAAGGCCAAATCTCTTCTAAAACAATTATACTATTTCTATCTGGAACATCCGGAAGAGATGGACACTAACATAAAGGGGAATGATCTGGGACAGGCTGTTATAGATTATATTGCGGGTATGACCGATCGCTACGCCCTTAAACAATTTAATCTTTATTTTGTCCCCTCCCAATTTAAGGATTATGTGTAATTGCCATTCAAAACACTCCCCACTTATTCCCGAGGGGGGTGTTTTTAAGCCTTTCTCCGGGAAAAAGAAGAGGAGCGGGAAGGAATAAGGGGAATTGTAACGAATAGATAAGTATAGATCAGTTAAGGTCAAAGAGGAAAGATCCTATAATATGGCAAGATGAAGGGACTTGGGACACCCACTGAGATGATCAGCGCATTAGGAAAACCTGAATAGACATCTTACCCCTACTGATTGCTACCCTATCTGATATTGATGGGGTAATTTACTTGCCCGATGAAAGGAAGGGGCATTTGATAATAATTACTATAATTTCCCCAAAGGATAGGTGTTTTTTATGGGTTCTGAGGTGAGGGAACGGGTAAGGGATGCCAATGATATTGTGGATATTATCGGTGAGCGGGTGCAACTAAAAAGGCAAGGTAAAAACTATATTGGCCTTTGCCCCTTTCATCAAGAGAAGACACCATCTTTTACTGTTTCACCGGAGAAGCAGCTTTTTTACTGTTTTGGCTGCCAGGTGGGGGGAGATGTTTTCAAGTTTATCGAACTCTGGGAGAAGACTGATTTTAGGGGGTCCTTGGAGATCCTGGCCGAAAGGGCCGGTATACCCCTGCGGGAACAGACTCCCCGGGAACAGAAACGCCAACAAGAGCGAAAATCCCTATATAAGGTTTTAAACCTAGCTGCCCGCTACTACCAGCATACCTTTTTGAACTCTTCCACGGCTGAAGAAACAAGGGCCTATTGTACCCGGCGGGGAATTAAGGAAAAGACAGCACGTACATTCGAGTTGGGTTATGCTCCTCCGGGATGGGATCATCTAATACGGTTTTTTACCCAGAGGGATTATAGTACAGAAATATTGTTGAAGGCGGGCTTGGTATTACCCGGTAAGGCGGGGGGATATTATGATCGTTTTCGGCACCGGCTGATTTTTCCCATCCGGGATCACCGGGGGCGGGTGGTGGCCTTTGGGGGGCGGGTGGTGGATGATTCCCAACCCAAGTATCTCAACTCTCCGGAAACCAGTATTTATAGCAAAAGGGATAACCTTTATGGACTTCACATTGCCGCCGATGGGATTAGGCAGCAGGGGTGGGTTTTGATCGTTGAGGGTTATTTAGATGCCATTATGGTACACCAGTCCGGCTGGACCAATGTCGTTGCATCCTTAGGGACTGCCCTCACCGGGGAACAGGCAAAACTACTGGCCAGATATTCCCGGCGGGTTCTAATGGCCTATGATGCTGATGCGGCGGGCCAGGAGGCTGCCCTGCGAAGTTTTCGCCTATTACGGCAGCTTGGCTGCCAAGTGCAAGTTGTGCCATTACCAGAAGGTTCTGATCCCGATTCCCATCTTCGCCGCGAAGGGGTGGCATCCTTTGCCGAGCTTTTGGAAAATAGCCTTTCTTTAGTTGAATACCGGCTAAAAACATTACAGGAAAAGCATGACCTATCCCAGCTGGAGGAGAAAGTACGGGCCGTTGATACCCTGATACCCCTTTTGTTAGAAATAGATCATCAAGTGGAGAGGGAAATACTAGTAAAAAAGATTGCTGCCGTTGTGGCGGTTAGTGAAGATTCAATATGGACGGAAATTAGACAATATCGGGGACGGGCGGCTAAAAAGGGGCGGCAAAGGGATAGAATATCGCTGGGCAGGAATAATATAGAACAAGACTTCCACAATAAACCAAATACAGCCCGGATCAAACCAGCATACTTACAAGCACAGGAAGTCCTATTGTCATTTTGTTTATTTGATGATGACACACGGCAGGAAATAATAAAAGAATTATCCTGGCAACAATTTACTGAAGGGGCACATCGGGAACTGGCCCGGGCAATCTGGAAAGTTCAGCAGGAGAAAGGGCTCACCCCTGCCGGCATACTTGCCCAGGTGGGTACCCCAGAGGCAAAAACCCTCTTATCCCAATTATCCCTAGAAGATGACTATTTTTTGGAACAAAAAGAGAAAAGGCTCCGCGATTGCCTGTTCGCAGTGAAGAGGAAACAATTGGAAGATCAAATAAAAGCCCGGAAAGAACAAATTATTTCCCTGGAGAGGGAAGGGAAAAGCGACCAAAGGGAGAAATTATTAAGGGAGATAGGTAACTTACAAAAACAATTTCATAATCTGGCGTAAAGACGGTATTTATTTATAAATTCGGCACCAGGAAGGGGGGAGCTGCAATGGCTAAAAAAACTGAACTACCGAAACTAAAAAACTTGGATGTTCTCCTAGCCAAGGGAAAGAAGCAAGGCCAGTTAACATACAACGAAATAATGGATTCCTTAGAGGATGTGGAGCTGGATCCGGAACAAATTGATGGTATTTATGAAGCATTGACAGAAATGGGAATAGAAGTTGTGGACGAAGAAGAACAGGAAAAAGAGGAAGAAGAAAAGGCCAAATCCCCCCCCGAAGAGGAGACGGAGATTGCCGTCCCGGAAGGGATAGCCATAGATGATCCGGTTCGCATGTATTTGAAGGAAATTGGTAGGGTGCCGTTATTAACAGCAGAAGAGGAAGTAGAATTGGCCAAAAGAATGGAGCAGGGTGAGGAAATTGCGAAGCGTGCCCTAGCCGAGGCCAACCTGCGCTTAGTAGTAAGTATTGCCAAACGCTATGTGGGCCGGGGAATGTTATTTTTAGACCTAATTCAAGAAGGCAATCTGGGCCTATTGAAGGCAGTGGAGAAATTTGATTATAAAAAAGGCTATAAATTTAGCACTTATGCGACCTGGTGGATTCGCCAGGCTATTACCCGGGCCATTGCCGATCAGGCTCGTACCATCCGGATTCCGGTGCATATGGTGGAGACTATAAATAAATTGGTTCGTGTCTCACGGCATCTTTTGCAGGAATTAGGCCGGGATCCCCTGCCGGAAGAAATTGCTGCGGAAATGGGGATCACTGAGGAAAAGGTCCGGGAGGTCATGAAAATCGCCCAAGAACCTGTCTCCTTGGAGACGCCTATCGGGGAAGAAGAAGACAGTCATTTGGGGGATTTTATTGAGGATCATGATGCCCTTTCTCCGGTTGATGCTGCCTCTTTTGCCCTCTTGCGGGAACAGTTGGAGGATGTTCTGGAGACACTGACTCCCCGGGAAAAGAAGGTTTTACGACTGCGGTTTGGCATTGACGACGGTCGGGCCCGCACCTTGGAAGAGGTTGGCCAGGTCTTTGGTGTAACCCGGGAACGGATTCGCCAAATCGAGGCCAAAGCCCTGCGGAAACTAAGGCACCCCAGCCGCAGTAAAAAGCTCAAGGACTTTTTGAGATAAGCCGAAGGCAGGAGCAACTTTCCCTGCCTTCTGTCTTTGTGGGAGGGGCAACCTGTGGATATTTCTCCTCGCTTGGAACAACTTGCCCTGCTCGTACCTAATGGGAGTATAATCGCAGATATTGGGACTGATCATGCAATTTTACCCATCTATTTGGTAGAGAAGGGATTTGTTCCCCGGGCCATTGCCGGGGAAATCAATGAGAAACCCTATCGCCTTGCTTGGCAAAGGGTACAGGAAAAGGGAATGGAGGCTTTTATCCAAGTAAGAAAGGGCAATGGTCTTCAAATCCTAAGGCCCGGGGAGGTAAATGTGGCCATAATAGCCGGAATGGGTGGTAGGAATATTATAGATATCCTGGGCGACTATCCGGATGTAACGGATTCCATCTCCCGCTTTATCTTGCAGCCCATGTCAGAAAGCGGCATGCTGCGGCTCTTGCTCAGCCGCCATTACTTTAATATTGTGGATGAAGCCCTTGTCAAGGACAAGGGACATATGTACGAGGTAATTGTGGCCGGGCATGGCTTGGAGCCCGACAGTGGGGAGACCCTAATATCCCTGGGGCCTAAATTAGTGGCGGACAGACACCCCTTGCTGTATGAGCATCTGGATGTTCTTATTCTAAGGCAGAGGGCTATTTTAGCCCAAATGGAGAAGATGGCCAGCCCATCAACAAACAATTGGAAACGAATGCGTCGACTTAAAACATACCTAAAACAATTGGAGGCGATCAGGGAATGTCTATGACGGCGGCTGATCTGGCCTTAATTATAGAAAAATGGGCACCGGCATCCCTCACGGCATCTTGGGATAGGGGGGGATTTCAAGCGGGGGATCCCCACGAGAGGGTGAAGGGGGTTTTGGTTGCCCTTGACGTCAATAGTACCGCAGTTGCTGCAGCAGGAAAGCATGGTGTTAACATGATTGTGGCCCATCATCCCTTTATTTTTGAACCCCTGGGGGATTTGAGGCTGGATCGCCCATGGGGTGCCTTGGCGGCCAGAATAATACAGGCGGGCCTGGTAGTATACTGTGCCCATACCAACTTGGATCAGGCCCCGGGGGGTACCGATGATCTGCTGGCAGGATTGCTGAACTTGCAAAAGCCGATGGTCCTTAAACCAGCTGCAGGAGTTAGGGCGGATCTTTTCCCGGGGAAGCAGGACAAAATAAAGCCGGGCTTTGGCCGGATAGGGGAACTTAAAGTCCCCCTTACTTTAACCGAACTGGCGCAAAATGTGAAGAAGACTCTGGAACTTGAATATGTTCGGGTTGTGGGAAATCCGGAACAGAAAATAACTAACTTAGCCCTTTGTGGTGGTAGTGGTGGTTCACTGCTGGGAGACGCCATAGAGCAAAAGGCTGATGCATTTGTAACCGGTGATATCAAGTATCACGATGCAGCCTTGGCCCAGGAGGCTGGTATGGGGATAATTGATGCTGGTCATCTGGGTACTGAAAAGCATCTGGTCCCGGCTCTGGGCGAATACATCCGACGGGAATTAGCTCTTAGGCAGATCGATGTTGATGTTATCTGCCATTATCCCCAAGAACTATTTTGGATGGAATAAAGACAGGCCTTTGTCAAGGCCTGTCTTTTTAATATCTAGGGGGGAGATAAGATGGGGAAAGTGACGATCCTATGGCTATTACAGGACATTGATAACCAAAGGGAAAATCTCCAATGGGAGGCAGACAACTCAAAAATACGACACGAAACCCAGGTGCTGGGATTGGAGCTGGAGAAAAAACAAAGGGCTTTGCAGGCCCTAACAAAAGAGTTGGCCAAAATAAAGAGGAGGATAAGGCGGGGTGAAAGAGGGAGTGCAGGTAATATAGAGCAGATAGAAGAGTTGGAAACACGTTTGTACAGTGGCCAAATTACAAACTTGCAAGAGCTGGATCAGATCCAAAAAAGGGTAATTCAACTCGCTCAAGAAGGAGAAAAACTTGAAGAGCAAGTAATTTCCTCCATGCTGGAGCAGGATGAGCTGGAAAAGAAAAGGGATGCTCTGGCGGTGGTAGTGAAAGATCTGGGGGAAAAACTAGGGGAAAAGCAAGTGTTGCTGAAAAAAGAAACCACAGAGGTTGAAGATAAACTGGCCGCCTTGCTGGCAGAAAGGGAAAAACTCTTAGGAATGATTGATAGGAAATGGCTAAAGCTGTATAGTGAGATTGGCCAAAGAAAACAGGGGCAGGCCGTGGCGGCAGTGGCGGATGACTTGTGCCTAGGATGTCACATTTCCCTGCCCACCAACCTTGTCAGCCGAATTATTACCAATGAGCGATTGCAGACCTGCCCCAGTTGTGGTAGGATTTTATATTACCAGGGAAAATAACAAATATCTAGATATATGATAGAAGGTGGGAGGAACTAATGCAATCGTTAACCCTATATGTTGATGGGGCGGCCCGGGGAAACCCGGGGCCAGCAGGGATTGGGGCAGTAATTATTGATGAAGATGAAAACGTTCAAGCGGAGATCCATGAGTACATTGGTGAAACAACCAACAACGTGGCGGAATATCAGGCTTTAATTCGGGGTTTAAAAGAAGCTGAACATTTTGCCCCCGACGGAATTAAAGTATACAGCGACAGTCAACTCTTGGTGCGGCAAATAACCGGTGCTTATCGGGTTAAACATCCCAACTTAATACCCCTTTATCGGGAGGCTGTGGCACTAATCCGGAGTTTTCCCAACTTTCGAATCGACCACATTCCACGGCAAAAAAATAAAAGGGCGGATAAATTGGCTAACCAAGGTATTGATGATAAACTAGGGGACAAAAAGTAGCGCGGCATTCACTTCTACCTTCCATAACAAATGAATCTTTGCTATAATATTGTTAGTAGTTCCGCAAAATTATTACTTGATATGATCCAACGAAGGTGTTATTATGTAATACCAGCAATAAAATAATATTACCGGTGAGTAGACTGGATGACCGCAAGGGCTGATGCCGAAAGGCCACCCTTGAGGAAAGTCCGAGCTCCGTAGGGCAGGGTGCTGGGTAACGCCCAGTAGGGGTAACCCTAAGGATAGTGCCACAGAAATAAACCGCCTGGCACTTATTATAACAAATAAGTGCCGGGTAAGGATGGA
>JAAYTH010000082.1 GCA_012523785.1 Bacillota bacterium
CCAATGTGGATGATGAAAAATTGGGGGTTTTGGAATACGGCATTGATGAACTGGGGCTAGAAGCCGTAGAGCTGAAGATGGGCCAGGGAGCCAAGGGTGTCCAAGGAGTGGGTTCTATTCCTACTCTAGAAGCAGCCCAGGCCGCAGCCAAAAGGGGTTATCTTGTCTACCCGGACCCCCAAGAGGCCCAGGTAGAAGAAAACTACCGGAAGGGTTATATTAGCCAGTTCTTTAAGGTGGGCCGCCTTCCCATGTGGGATGAGGAACATCTTCACCGGCGCATTGAAGAACTCCGCTCCCGGGGGGCCAGGTTTATTTCCCTCAAGGTGGGCCCCTACCGGCCGGCTGATTTGGCCCGCATCGCCAAGTTTGCCTGCCTAAACCGGGTTGATCTGGTGACCTTCGACAGTGCCGGCGGTGGTACCGGCAAGAGCCCCTGGAAGATGATGAACGAGTGGGGGCTACCCATCGTCTATTTAGAAAGCCTTCTCCATGAATTTTTCGGGATCCTAAAGGGGCAGGGCCTATCCAGCCCCACCGTGGCCGTTGCCGGCGGATTTACCATGGAGGATCACCTCTTCAAAGGCTTGGCCCTGGGTGCTCCCCACATCAACCTGATCGGCATGTGCCGGGCCCCCATGGCGGCTGCCATGGTGGGCAAAACTATAGGTGACATGATTGCCCAAGGTCGGGTACCCAAGCATCTAAGGGAATACGGCACTAGTATAGAGGAAGTTTTCACCGGGACCAAAGAACTAAAGGGAATCTATGGCAGCGACTATGGCAAAATACAGCCGGGGGCCCTGGGGGTCTATAATTATGTGGAAAGGTTAAAGGCCGGCCTGCGCCTTTTGATGGCCCTGAATAGAAAGTTCTCCTTGGAAGCCATTGCTAGAAGGGATATTTTCGCCCTCACCCAAGAGGCAGCGGCCATATCGGGAATTGCCCTGCCGGGGGAAATGGATCGGGAAGAAATTCAAAGGATTTTAGGTAGTTAAGACCGCGGGCAGGTTTAACTTTCCCAAAAGTCAATAAGAAAGACACACCCCTTTTAAGAGTGTTGCTTGGGGAAAAGGGTGTGTCTTTTTACTTTGCTTGTAGTTCAAAGGTGCTCGATGGCCACACTAATTATTTTTCCCCCACCTGCTCCAGGACCTCCGCCGCCGCCGCCAGCCAGTCGCCTTCTAAAAATTCTATCATCCCCCGGTCACAAGCGGCGGAAATAGCCGGATCAATAGGCAGTTTAGCCAAAACCTTAAGGTCGTGTTCTTTAGCCAATTCTTCGATATGACTTTCCCCAAAGATCTTGTAATCCCGGCCATTATCGGGACACCTAAAATAGGACATGTTCTCCACCAGGCCGACGATGGGAATATCCATCAGTTCGGCCATTTTAACCGCCTTGGCAACAATTTCAGACACCAGCTCTTGGGGGGATGTGACTACGATAATGCCATCGACGGCGGTGGATTGGAAGATGGTCAGGGGAACATCGCCGGTGCCGGGAGGCATGTCGATGAAGAGGTAATCAATATTATCCCAGATGACATCGGACCAGAACTGTTTGACCAAATTGGCTATTAGGGGACCCCGCCAGACGACCGGGGCCGAAGCGTCTTCCATAAGAAAGTTGACCGACATGATATCTATCCCGGTCTTGGTTTTGACGGGGAAAATACCTGCCTTGCTGCCGGCAGCCTTTTCCCTAATTCCAAAGATCTTAGGAATGGAAGAGCCAGTAATATCGGCATCCAGGACTGCACTGTAGTAGCCTCTTTTCTTCATGGCCACCGCCAGCAAAGAGGTGACCAATGACTTTCCCACCCCTCCCTTACCGCTGACGACACCAAAGACCTTCTTGATATTGCTTTTTTGGTGCAGCTTGGCCGAGAAATCGGGCTTTTCTTCTATATTTTCTGGGGTGCTTTCCGGACAGCCAGCACAGTTTTGGTCGCATTTTTCCGCCATTTTCCTATCTCCTTTTATTTAGATTTTTATTACACTGCCGGTGGCAAAATAATCTATGTGTTCACCCATGAGGTCCTTTAAGTGTTGGTAGGCCTCTAGGCCGGTACAATGGCCCGTGTAATATTTGGCCTTGGTAGCCAGCAGGTATTCACTAATTTTTTCTATCTGGGAAAGTTCTTCGGAAAACCCCGAACGGCTGGAAAGATGAAAACCACCTATTACATAATGGGGCATGTAACCCTTCATATTGTAAAAATGTTGGACAATATTTACCACACCATTATGGGCACAGCCCACTACTAATAGGGTTTTATCTCCTTCGGTGACAATAAGGTTTAATTCATGGGCAAAGACATCCTTCACCCTTTGCCCCTCCTCCTCCATAAACAGACTACTGTTTGCGGCTGGTAGGGGCTCGACCTTGGTCACACTGCCGAAGATCTCCATCCCCTCGCCGGGGGAAAGGTGATCAGAGATTAGGACCATCTGAAGGTGATCCTTCAGGTCCTCTTCTAGCCCTATATACACTATTTTACCACCCGGACGCTGGGCATAATACTTGTCAAAG
>JAAYTH010000083.1 GCA_012523785.1 Bacillota bacterium
AACCGTAGGGAACGGTGCCCTCACCGTTCCGTGCCCCCCTGCCCCCTCCAATTTCCAACCTCTAACCTCCAACCTCCAATAGGGAGCGGTGCCCTCACCGTTCCGTGTTCCCGGAAATGATTTGTGGCGTATTCGGATGCCCTTGGGCCTTGGGGCGGGGTTCTATCTGCCCGAGAATGAAATGCCAAAAAGGAGGATTCTTTATGCCCGATGGGGTAATGGCCGTTATTTTAGCGGCGGGGGAGGGAAAGAGGATGAAGTCTAAACTCCCCAAGGTTATGCACCAGGTGTGTGGGCGGCCCATGTTGGAGTATGTGCTGGCGGCGGCCCGGGAAGCGGGAGTAACAAAAACAATTGTGGTTATTGGCCCCGGGGGGGAAGTGATTAAGGAGACCCTGGGTGAAGGGGTGGAATATGCTTATCAGCGGGAACGGTTGGGGACGGGACATGCTGTCCTGCAGGCGGCGGATATGGTCCCACCGGAGGTGGAAACTTTGTTGGTCCTGTCCGGGGATACCCCCACCCTGCCTCCCCGCCTGCTGCAGGAGCTCTTGGCCCTTCACCATAAGCGTAAGGCGGCGGCATCGCTGGTGATAACCCGGCTGGAGGATCCCAAAGGCTATGGTCGGGTCCTCAGGAACGGGGCGGGGAAGGTGCTGGGGATTGTGGAGGAGGCCGATGCCGATCCGGCGGTGAAGACGGTAAAGGAGATTAATGCCGGGGTCTATGCCTTTGACCGTCGGGAACTCTTTGGGGCCTTGGACCAGATTAGCCCGGCCAATGTCCAGGGGGAATATTATCTCCCGGATGTCCTGGGGATCTTCTGTAAACAGGGGCTGCCGGTGGTGGCGGTGACGGCCGATTATGAGGAGATACAGGGGGTTAATAACCGGGTACAGTTGGCGGCGGCGGAAGGGGTAATTCGCCGGGGGATTTTGGAGGCATTGATGTTGGCGGGGGTTACTATTGTGGATCCGGCCTCTACCTTTATTGATGCCGGGGTGGAGATCGGCCGGGATACGGTGATTCACCCCTTTACCATTATCAAGGGGGCTAGCCGGATTGGTGATGATTGCAGCATCGGCCCTATGGCCCGCCTCACCGGGGTAACGGCTGCCGATGGGGTCGGGATTGAAAACTCGGTCCTGCTAGATTGTCGTCTGGGGGCGGGGGTAAAGGTGGGGCCTTACGCTTATCTGCGGCCGGGCACTATTTTAGAAGAGGGTGCTAAGGCGGGTACCTTTGTGGAGATAAAAAATTCGACCATTGGCAAAAACAGCAAGGTGCCCCATCAGAGTTATGTGGGTGATACAATAATGGCCGGGGATGTCAATATCGGTGCTGGAACTATTACTTGTAATTATGATGGTTGGGATAAATATATAACCCACATTGAGGAAGGGGCCTTTATCGGCAGCAATACTAACTTGGTGGCTCCGGTCCGCATCGGCAAAAAGGCTGTGACCGGGGCCGGCTCAACCATAAGTAAGGATGTTCCCGCCTATGCCTTGGGCCTGGAACGGGCCCGGCAGAAGATTGTTTCTGATTATATGAAAAAAAAGATGCGGGAGAAGGGCTGTGAAATTGAGGACTAGGAGAAAATACGGTGGGAGAAATGGGGAGGGTGGTATAGGTTATGTGGCAAGGTAAAAGGATGAAAATATTTTCCGGGACGGCCCATGCCGAGTTGGCCCGGGAAATATGTGAATACACTGGGGTGACCTTGGGGAATGCCACAGTTACACGTTTTAGCAATGGTGAAATACAGGTGGTTATTGATGAGAGTGTGCGGGGTGCTGATATCTTTCTTGTGCAGCCCATGGCCGCCAAGGTGAATGAGGATCTGATGGAACTTTTGATCATGATCGATGCTTTCCGGCGGGCTTCGGCCCGGCAGATAACGGCGGTTATCCCCCATTACGGTTATGCCCGGCAGGATAGGAAGGCCCGGGGGCGGGAACCCATTAGTGCCAGATTAGTTGCTGATCTACTTACTGTGGCCGGGGCGACCCGTATCTTGAGTATGGATTTACATGCACCCCAGATCCAGGGCTTCTTTGATATTCCCTTGGATCACCTGCGGGGTGTCCCTATCCTGGCAGAATACTTTCTGGAAAATGATTGCCGCGATGCGGTGGTGGTGGCACCGGATTTGGGCGGGGTGACTCGGGCCCGGGATCTGGCCCATCGCCTGCACTTGCCCTTGGCAATTATTGATAAACGCAGGCCAGCCCCCAATGTGAGTGAAGTGATGCATGTCATCGGTTCCGTCGAGGGCAAGAAGGTAATTATGATCGATGACATGATCGATACCGGAGGTACTATTTTACAAGGGGCCAAGACCCTTTTGGAAAAGGGCGCCAAGGAGGTCTGTGTCAGCTGTACCCATGCTATTCTTTCCGGGCCGGCCATAGAGAGATTAAAATCGCCGGTGTTTAAGGAGGTCATTGTGACCAATACTATCCCTCTGTGTGAAGAGAAAAGGCTGGATAAAATCAAGGTTTTATCGGTGGCCCCCATCTTTGGGGAGGCCATTGTGCGCATTTTTGAAAATCTATCGGTGAGCAAGTTATTTTAAAGGGGATTTTGAAATTGTCATTGCCCTGGTGATGTGGTAAGATAGGGGGGCGAGATTTAGGAAGGAGTTGTTGTGGTTTGGCTGAGCAGGTACAAATGGAAGCGAAGGCGAGGGTAAGGATTGGCAGCAGCGAGAGCAGGCGCCTGCGCAAGGAGGGCTGGGTACCTGGTATTCTCTATGGCCCGGAACTTGAGGCACCTCTACCTTTGCAAATATCGGTACGGGAACTGCACCGGGTGCTGCCGCGGGGTCAAAGGGGTATTATCCAGCTTCTGGTGGAAGAAGCGGGGGAGACCAAGAACTACCCGGTCATGATAAAGGAGATAGAGCGGGATATTTTTAGGGATGATATCACCCATCTTGATTTCTATCAAATATCCTTAACCCGTAAGGTTACCACATCGGTTCCCATAAATTTAATAGGTACTGCCCCCGGCACCATAGGAGATGGTGTCTTGCAGCACCAATTGTGGGAAATTGAAATTGAATGTTTGCCGGGGCAATTGCCGGATTATCTGGAAGGGGATATCTCCCAGCTGGAAATCGGGGATGTGCTGACGGTAAGTGAATTGGTGGTTCCGGAGGGGGTTGAGATATTAACCCCTCTGGAAGATGTGGTGGCCTCTGTGGTGCTGCCGGCAATGGAGGAGGAAGAAGAGGAAGTAGAAGAAATAGACGAAGAATTAGAAGATGAAGAAGCTGCTTTGGAAGAGGATGAAGAGGGGGAAGCGGGGGAGGAAGAGAAGGATTGGGAATAGGAGGGCTCTAGGGGGATGAAATTGGTAGCCGGGCTGGGAAATCCCGGTGTCCGCTATGCCTTTACCCGCCACAATGTTGGTTTTTGGGTGTTGGATGTTTTGGAGCGGCGGGGGTGGGTTTCCCTTAACCGGTACATGCACCGGGCCCTGTGTGGGCGGGGGCGGATTGATAGTAAAGAGGTTTTCTTCGCCCGGCCCATCACCTATATGAATCGAAGCGGGGAGGCCCTTGTCCCCCTGCTGCGTTATTTGGGCTTGGGTGCGGGGGATCTATTGGTGGTCTATGATGATGTGGCCCTTCCCACCGGGCGGCTGCGGCTGCGGGGGAAGGGGAGTGCTGGGGGGCATAAGGGCATTGCTTCCATCATCGGCAGTTTGGGGACCGATGAGTTTTCGCGGCTGCGCATTGGTGTTGGCCCACTGCCGCCGGGGATGGATCTGCCCGATTTTGTGCTTTCTAAGTTTTCTGATCGGGAAAGAAGGGAGATGGGGGAGGTTGTGGAGGAGGCGGCGGGGGCGGTGGAGTTGTTTGTGACCGCCGGGCTTATGGAGGCTATGAATCGATATAATGCACCTACTTAAAAAAAGGGGGTAGGGAGAATGCCGTTGTATGAGTTTACTTGCCGGGATTGTGGGCATAATTTTACTATATTGGCTTCTTGGGAGAAGAAGAAGGAGGCGGCTTGCCCCCGGTGTGGCAGTGAAGGTCTGCGGGAAGTCTGGGGGGGTTTTAGTTCGCCTGGGTGTGGGCCCGATACGGGGGGTTTTACCTGAGGGGGATGATGGGAGCTGGGAGCTTCCAATTTGTTTTAACAGATGAATAGCCGGGCTTTGGCCCTTCGCCGGGACAAAGCCTTTTTTGGCATGTAAAGATGGTTGATAAGGAGAGTCGGGATGAAAAAACTTGTAGGTGCCTTGGCTCCTTTGGGGGATGTCGAGGGTTTTGCTGAAATGGTGGGCAATGTGGAAAAAGATAAGGGGCACCAATTGTTGTACGGATTGGGGGGATCGCAAAAACCCTATCTGGCGGCCGGGCTGGGGACCGCCAGCGGCGGAAGCTGCCTTTATATAACCCCGGACCTACAGGAGGCTGGCAATGTCTATGATGATCTGGTAACCTTCTTGTCTCCGGAGAAGGTTTTTATGTTCCCGCCCCTCAGTATCCTTCCCTATGATTTTGAGGCCCGCAGCCTAGAGGTGGCCAGCCAACGGCTACAGGTGTTGGAGCATCTTCTTTCGGAAGGGAGGGATGTGGTAATTGTAGCACCCATTGCCGCCCTCCTAAGTTCCCTCCCACCGGTGACTAGTTTGCAGGGCCGGGAAGTGTCCCTCCGGGTCGGTGACATTTTGGACCGGGAGGCACTTTTGGAAAAGCTGACTTGGTTGGGCTATGAGCGGTTGCCCCAGGTGGAAGGTAAGGGGCAGTATGCCGTCCGGGGGAGCATTATCGACATATTTTCCCTTACCAGGGATTACCCCTACCGGATAGAATTTTTCGGTGATGAGGTGGACTCTATCCGGGAATTTGCCCTGGATGATCAGTTGTCCCGCCGGGAGCTGGAGGAAATTAAAGTATTTCCGGCCCGGGAATTTATTTTAACTCCTTTGGAACGGGAGCGGGGCCGGGAAAAGTTGGCCCAGCGGGGGGAAGAAATCTGCAGCCGGCTGGAGGCTAAGGGTAGGGGCAGGCTGGCTTTGAAGCTCCGACAGCGCTGGGAAAGATACCGGGAGGAAGCGGGGGCAGCCATCTATTTTTCCGGAATTGATAATCTTTTATCCCTTTATCATCCCCAAAAAACTACTCTTTTTGATTACCTAGCGCCCCGGGGGATTATTTTTTTAGATGAACCCCGGCGGCTCAAGGAGCGGGCCGATGAATTCTGGGAACAGGTGGTAGACATCCACAGCACCTTGCTGGGGGAAGGCCGGATATTTCCCTTCCAGATGGATAACTACTTGGGTTGGGATGAAATTGCTGCGGTCCTGAAGGAACGGCGGGTTGTATCTATTTCCCATTTCTTCCGCGCCCTCCCGGGCATGGAGGTGGGGAATATATTCTCCCTTACGGCCAAGGATGTCCCCGAATACCGGGCCAACCGGGGCCTGGTGGCCTCTGATCTGGAACGTTGGCTGCGGCGCCAGTACAGGGTTCTTATCTTTGCCGCCAATAAGGAGAGGGGTGAGGGGCTGCGGGAATTTTTGGCGGAGGTGGGGTTTGCGGCTGACCTGGTGGGGGAGGATGCCATCCCCCAAGCTGGCCGGGTGCAGATAAGGACGGGTGGTGCCCTGACCAAGGGATTTGAATTTTCCCCCTTGAGGTTGGTTGTCTTGGCTGGCCATGATATTTTGGGCCGGCGGAAGGCCCCCTCTGTCCGACGAGCCCACAAAAAGGGAAGGCGGATCCATACCCTGGATGATCTGGAGCCCGATGATCTGGTGGTCCATGTGAATCATGGTATCGGCCGTTTTTTGGGCCTTAAGACCATGGAGATCCAAGGGGTACAGCGGGATTACCTCTTGGTGCAATATTCCGGAGAGGATCTTCTCTATGTCCCCACCGATCAGGTTCACCTCCTGCAGAAGTATGTGGGGGTGGAGGGGGGTTCACCCCGTTTGAGCAAATTGGGTGGAGCCGACTGGAACCGGGCCAAGGGGCGGGTAAGGAAATCAGTGCAGGAATTGGCCCTGGGGCTTTTGGAGCTGTATGCCGCCCGGGAGACGGTGACTGGGCACAGTTTTGCCCCCGATACGGTCTGGCAGCAGGAGTTTGAGGACCGCTTTCCCTATGTGGAGACTCCGGATCAGCGGGAGGCCATCGAAACTGTAAAGAGGACCATGGAGGAGCCTAAACCCATGGACCACATAGTCTGCGGTGATGTGGGCTACGGAAAGACGGAGGTAGCCATTCGGGCTGCCTTTAAGGCGGTGATGGACGGGAAACAAGTGGCTGTTTTGGTCCCTACCACCATCTTGGCCCAGCAGCACTATAATACCTTTAAGGGACGTTTTGAGCCCTATCCCGTTAAGGTCGGACTGCTGAGCCGTTTTCGCACTCCGGCCCAGCAGGAGGAAACCCTTAAGGGCCTGGGGCGGGGTACGGTGGATATTGTCATCGGTACCCATCGGCTTTTACAAAAGGATATAAAGTTTAAGGACTTGGGGCTGTGGGTCATCGACGAGGAACAGCGTTTTGGGGTGGGGCAAAAGGAAATGCTGAAGAAGATGCGCAAGAAGGTGGATGTCCTCACTTTGACGGCCACTCCCATCCCCCGCACCCTCCACATGGCTATGGCAGGGATCAGGGAAATGAGTCTCATAGAAACTCCCCCGGAAAACCGCTTTCCCATTCAAACCTATGTTTTAGAACATGACTACAATTTGGTGCGGGATGCCATCAGCCTGGAACTGCGCCGGGAGGGGCAAGTTTTTTACGTCCACAATAGGATCGACACCATTGGCCGGGAGGCCCGGCGCCTGCAGGAACTCTGCCCCCAGGCCAGAATTGCCGTTGCCCACGGGCAGATGAGGGATGGGGAACTGGAAGAGGTGACCATGGCTTTCCTGACTGGTGAATATGATGTCCTGGTCTGTACTACCATTATTGAAAATGGCCTGGATATGCCCAATGTCAATACCCTTATTGTCACCGGCGCCGATATGATGGGCTTGGCCCGCCTCTACCAGTTGCGGGGACGGGTGGGGCGATCGGATCGCCTGGCCTATGCCTATTTTACTTATCAAAAGAGTAAGATTCTCACTGCAGCCGCCGAAAAACGGCTCCAGGCCCTGCGGGAGTTCACGGAACTGGGTTCTGGTTTTAAGCTGGCCCTGCGGGATCTGGAAATTCGGGGAGCCGGAAACCTTTTGGGGGCTGAACAGCACGGCCATATTGCCAATATTGGCTTTGAGCTCTATTGCCAGCTCCTGGAGGATGCCGTCAGTGAGCTGAAGGGGAAGGTGAGGGATGTGGCCCCGGAACCCAGCCTGGATCTTAATATAAATGCCTATCTACCCTCGGAATATATTCCCGATGGGCGGCAAAAAATTGATATTTATAAGGCGGTGGCTGCCGCCGATTCGGCGGCGGAAATGGAGGAACTGGCGGCTGAAATCCGAGATCGCTTTGGGCCCCTACCCCGGGAGGCCCGCAACTTACTATCCGTAGCCCACATAAGAATTTTGATGCGGGAAGTGGGGATAGAGGGCCTGCGGGGAAGGGAGGAAGGGGTATGGTTGGAGTTGGGTGATGGTTTTCCCCTGCCCCTGCAGGAGGCATATATAAAACTGGGGAAATTTCGCCGCCGGGTACTGCTGGATGAAAGGAGAAAGCCACCCCGGATGACGGTGTCCACCGGGGATCTGCGGGATGATGAGGTTTTGGATTTACTCCTGGAGATTTTAACCGTCTTTGTATCCCTTGCTGCTGAGGAGGGTATTAGATATAATAGGACTGGCAGCACTTTATAGTTAAGAAATTTGAAACCGGAGGGGGGGAGATCAGTTGAAACGTAAGTTGCTTTTATTTGTGGTGGCAGCACTTCTGGTTATGCTCCCACTTGCCGGCTGTCAGAAGGAGAAGACGGTTTTGGCCACAGTCAACGGGGAAGAAATGCGCCAAGAGGATTTGGACCACCGTTTAGCCTTGGAAGCCTTTTTCAATCCCAATTTTGCGGAAGAACAAATTGAAACCGAGGCCCTACTGGAACAATTGATTGTGGAAAAGTTGTTGGTGGATGACGGGGCCGCCCTGGAGCTTACTGTGGATGCGGAAGAACTAAAGAAATTTATGGAGGATGTAAAGGGCCAATTGGAACTTTTCTATGGTTCGGAGGAGGAGTACGAGAGGGCCCTGGAGGAAAAGGGGATTACAGAAGAAGATATTGAAGGTTATGGGGAAAAAATGTTGCTTATTGAGGACCTGTACCAGATGCTTACCAAACATGTTGTAATAGAGGATGGAGAGGTGGAATCTTTCTACCAGGAAAACCCGGACATGTTTACTAGGGGAGAACAGGTGCGGGCCCGGCACATTTTGGTGGAGGAGGAAGAACTGGCGGAGGAATTGCTGGAAAGGGCCCGGGGAGGAGAGGATTTTGCCCAGCTGGCCGGGGAATTTTCACAGGATCCGGGATCCCAAAGCGCGGGCGGTGACTTGGATTTCTTTCCCCGGGGAATGATGGTGCAGGAGTTTGAAGAAGCGGCCTTCGGGGCCCAGGTGGGGGAGATTGTCGGGGTGGTGGAAACCGTCCACGGTTATCATATTATCAAGGTGGAAGAAAAAAAGGATAGCGAGGTACTTCCCCTGGAGGAGATGGAGGAAAATATCAGGAATTACCTTTTGGAGAGCGAAAAGTCGACTATTTTTTACACCTATCTCAACGATCTAAAAAGCAGCGCGGATATTGAACTGTTTTAATGATAAGCAGTAGGGATTTTCTTTGTGGGGCTAAAATAAAGCTAAGGCCATAATTTAAGGTATTTGGCCCAGTGCCATGGGGATATTATGGGGACATACTCCTTCGGGAAGGGGGATTGTCCCTATTTTTCTGGCTTATTTTATCATTGTCCTGGCACTTTGCAGCTGGGAAAAATGAATAAAAGTGCTAAAATGGCTATATACTATCAATGGGATTGGGGTTAAATAAACTTTGTGAGGGTAAAGGAGGGGTGGAAATGAAGGCAACTGGAATAGTGAGAAGGATCGATGATCTGGGTCGTGTAGTTATCCCGAAGGAAATTCGACGAACCCTGCGGATTCGGGAGGGCGATCCTTTGGAGATCTTTGTGGATAGAGGTGGAGAGGTAATCCTGAAGAAGTATTCCCCCATCGGGGAATTGGGGGACTTTGCTCAGGAGTATGCGGATTCTTTATATGATGCTATTGGGCATATAAGTTTGATTGCCGATAGGGATAATATAATTGCCGTTGCCGGTGCTCCCAAAAAGGAATTTATGAATAAGCCGGTGGGGGTGGCGGTGGAGAGGGCCATGGAAGATCGGCGGCCGGTGGTGATCAATGATCCGGCAGAACATCGGTTTTACCGGGAAGATGTGGAGGAAGAGGATATTGAATTTAAGTTCACTGCCGAGGTAATAGCCCCTATCATTGCGGAGGGTGATCCCATTGGGGCGGTAATAATCTCTACCAAGACTCCGGATGTGAAGATGACGGATATGGAGCTTAAGCTGGCAAAGACGGCGGCGGGATTTTTGGCTAAACAAATGGAACAGTAGGGATTTGCGGGTTACATGATAGCGAACTGTGCAGATAATATAGTAGCGAGCCCTGGTTCGCTACTTTTTTGCATTTTACTGCCTGAGTATTTTAACAAAGAGCTATTCCGCAATCGCCTACAATGCTCCTTGGGGAGGGTACCGAAGTGTAAGCACCCCTAGGGCCAAATCTCTTTGCAAAGCCGACGACTGTAGCCTTGCCGCCCGACCGTTTTTGCAGTTATTTATTCATAGGGCGGCAAGGATAGTGGAGGGGCGGCAAAGAGATTTGGCCCCTCCCACTGGTAAATTATTGCCCTAAGATATTATAGCAGGAAAAGGGGCTAACAGGGCGAATTAAGGAGGGATAGGAGGGATTGCTGATGACCAGAAAATTATATCGTTCCCGCACCCAAAGGATGCTGGCCGGTGTTTGTGGCGGTATTGCGGAGTATTTTAATGTGGATGTGACTTTGATACGCCTGGGCCTGGCCTTTTTGATCTTTTTTACCGGTATCTTTCCCGGCTTGATTTTTTATGTCCTTGCGGCCCTGATAATCCCCGAGGGATGATGTGGATCCCTATCCGATGATGTCATCCTAAATGAAGCGAAGTTTTTTGGCGAACCTTCGGCTAACCCCCTGGGGACATGCCCCTGGGGGCGGGGTGATAGCGGGGGACACTGGTTAATGAAAAATTCGTGACTCCCCCCCTTGCCAAAATAATAGTGAAGTGCTAAGATATATTCTAAATCCTATATACAATTGTCTATGCGAGGGAGACACTGGCAAGGGGGCAGGAGAAATGTCGATATTAGTGCAGAAATATGGCGGGAGTTCGGTGGCTAGCCCGGAGAAGATCAGGGCCGTTGCCCGCCGGATTGCCCGGGCCAAGGAGCACCACGAACAGGTGGTGGTGGTTGTTTCGGCCATGGGCAAGACTACTGATGAATTATTGGGCCTGGCCCGGCAGCTGAGTAAGGAGCCATCTCCCCGGGAGCTGGATATGCTCATTGCTACGGGGGAGCAGCAATCTTCGGCTCTGTTGGTGATGGCTTTACTAGAAATTGGCTGCCCGGCGATTTCCCTTACCGGAGCCCAGTCCGGGATTGTGAGCAGTGGTGTCCATACGAAGGCAGAGATTTTAGACATAGACCCCACCCGGGTGGTGCAGGAGCTGGATCGGGGGAAGGTCGTGGTGGTGGCGGGTTTCCAAGGTGTTAATGGCAATAATGATATTACTACCCTGGGCCGGGGGGGCTCTGATATAAGTGCCGTGGCTTTGGCGGTGACGCTGGGGGCCCCGGTGTGTGAGATCTATACCGATGTGGAGGGGGTATACACTGCCGATCCCCGGCTGGTGCCCCGGGCCAGGCTTTTGGGGGAGATATCCTATGAGGAGATGCAGGAGCTGGCGAACCTGGGGGCCAAGGTGCTGCACCCCCGGTCGATTGAATTTGCCCAGAAATTTAATATTGTCCTCCATGTGCGTTCCAGTTTTGGCCAGGCCGGGGGGACCTTAGTGAAGGGGGCGGGTGATTTGGAGAAAAAGCGGGTGGTAAGTGGGGTGGCCTGTGATTTGGATACGGCTAAGGCCGTGGTTTTGGGGGTCCCGGATGAACCGGGGGTTGCCCAGCGGGTCTTTTTAGCCCTGGCTGAGGCTAATATCAATATAGACATGATTATTCAGAGCATGATGCGTAAGGACAGAAACGACATTGCTTTTACGGTGGAGGAGGGTGATCTGCCCCGGGTGATTGAGATAATGGATAGGGTGGCTGCTGAGTTGGGTGCGGAAGGGGTGGCCCATGATGCCAATGTGGCCAAGATCTCCATCGTGGGGGCCGGGATGATAAGCCATCCGGGGACTGCGGCTACTATGTTCGGGGCCCTGGGGGATGCGGGGATCAATATTGAAATGATCAGTACCTCGGAAATTAAGATCTCTTGTTTGATCCAGGAGGCTGATGCGAAGAGGGCTGTGGAGGCTATTCATGAGCGTTTTCACCTCGACTCTTAATGGGCGCGGGGATGGGGGGCGCGGAACGACGGGGGCGTCGTTCCCTACTATTTGTAGCGATATCCCTTGCATGAACGGTGGGGGCACGGAACCATTTATAGCGATGTTTATCGGTTAAACCGTAGGGAGCGGTGCCCTCACCGCTCCGTGTCCCGGGAAAAAATCACCGCCATAATAGTCATCTGTTTAACCGCCCGGTTTATTTTTTATTTGCCCCCGGGTGGTTTTCTGTTATGATAGAGAAGGAGCAAATTGAGATGGTTGGAAAGGGAGATGGGAGTGAAAAAGCAGTCCTTTATGACCGGGGCCTTTGTGCTATCCGCGGCGGGAATTATCACCAAAATATTCGGCGCCCTGTACCGGATCCCCCTCACCTGGCTCATTGGAGACGAGGGCATGGGCCTCTACGGAATGTCATATCCCCTTTACAATATGCTGCTGGTGCTATCCACGGCCGGGATCCCGGTGGCTATTTCCAAATTGGTGTCGGAAAAGGTAACCAAGGGGAATTATCGGGATGCCCAGCGGGTCTTTGGCCTATCTTTTTTAATGTTGGCCACCAGTGGCCTCTTCTTTTCCTTACTGTTGTTTTTCGGGGCCCGCCCCCTATTAAATAAAGGTTTTCTCCGGGATCCCCGGGCCTATTATGGCATTGTGTGTATTGCCCCGGCTGTTTTTTTGGTTTCCGTCATGTCGGCCTTTCGGGGTTTTTTCCAAGGATTGCAGACCATGGTGCCCACGGCCCTTTCTCAGATAGTGGAACAGCTGGCCCGGGCGGCCACTGCTCTGTCCCTGGCCTATTATCTTTTTGGCCGGGGGATTGAATTCGCCGCGGCGGGGGCTGCCTTTGGGGCAGTTGTGGGCGCCCTAGCTGGTTTGCTCCTCTTGTTGGTTTTTTATAGCCGCCGCCATCTTTATTTTACTGGCCCCCGTCTCTACCGGGGGGAAAGGAGTACCCCGGGGGAGATAGTTGCCAGTATCGTAAAATTGGCCATTCCCGTTTCCCTGGCCAGCCTGGTTATGCCCTTGGTGCAGAATATTGATGTTGCCATTGTGCCGGCCCGTTTGGGTGTGGCGGGATATAGTGTTAAAGAGGCTACAGCCCTCTTTGGGCAGTTGTCGCAAATGGCTGCCACCCTGATCAATTTGCCTACCATCATTACGGTGGCCATCGGGGTTAGTTTGGTTCCGGCCATATCTGCAGCCTCGGCCCTGGGGGATGAGGCCCTTGTCCGCTCTCGGGTTGCGGCGGCTGTTAGGATGACTATTATCGTTGAATTGCCCGCTTTTGTGGGGCTTTATATTTTGGCAGAGGAGATCATGGCCCTTCTCTATGGACATCCCCAGGCCGGGGTGGCCCTCTCTGGCTTGGCGGCCAGTGTCTTGTTTCTAGGCCTGCATCAGACCACCTCCGGGGTTCTGCAAGGCCTGGGTCGGACTGATATCCCGGTAAAAAGCCTCCTGGTGGGGGCGGTCTGCAAGGTTATTTTAACCTACATATTGACGGCCCGGCCCGCCTTTGGCATTAGGGGAGCGGCCCTGGGGACGGTGACGGCCTTTATCATTTCTTCCAGCCTCAATCTCTTGGCCCTGGGCCGCCTCATTGGGTTTAGCCTGGAGGTGAAGGATATGTTTATTAAGCCAGCTGTGGCTGCGGGGCTTATGGGGCTGGCCGTTGTTGGTTCTTACCGGCTTGTGGCCCCCCGGGGGGGGAATTCCCCCGCTACCCTAATATCCATTGGCGTGGGTGCAGTTGCTTATGTTCTAATTCTCTTTTTGCTGGGCGGTTTGGGGGCCCGGGATGTGGAAATGATGCCCTGGATAGGGCCCCGCCTATCGGCCCGCCTTAAGGGCCGGGGTCGGTTAAAAGATTAGGAAGGGTGAAAAGTGATGAAGGTGGAGGGGAGTTCCTATCCTTTGGATCCGTTGGTGGAGGTGATGGAAAGACTTTTGGGTGAGGATGGCTGCCCCTGGGACCGGGAGCAGACCCACCTTACTCTGCGCCGCTATCTTTTGGAGGAATGCTATGAGGTTATCGAAGCCATCGAGGAAGAAGATATGCATAAATTATGCGAGGAATTGGGAGACTTATTATTACAAATTGTATTTCATGCCGCATTGGCCCAGGGCCGGGGCGATTTTTCCCTTAGGGAGGTCGTGGAGGGAATTACGGCTAAAATGATTCGCCGCCACCCCCATGTTTTTGGGGAGGAGGAGGTCCGGGACGGTGCACAGGTGCAGGTAAACTGGGAACAGATCAAAAAACGAGAAAAGGGCGGGGAGGATAGGGAGGATACGGTTTTGGCCGGTGTGCCCCAACAGATGCCAGCCCTGATGCGGGCCCTAAAGCTACAGGAGAAGGCTGCCCGGGTGGGGTTTGATTGGGATAGTGCTGCGGGGGCCCTGGCCAAGGTGGAGGAGGAAATAGCGGAGTTAAAGGAAGCGGACCGGGTGGGGGAATTGGCGGCGGTGGAGGAAGAAGTGGGGGATCTATTATTTGCCATTGTCAATCTGGCTCGATTTTTGGCGATAGAGCCGGAAACTGCCCTGGCCCGCACCAATACTAAATTTTGCCGGCGTTTTCGCCATATAGAAGAGGTGGCCCGCCGGAAGGGGCGGAAAATAGAGGATATGACTTTGGCGGAAATGGATAATTTATGGGACCAGGCAAAAGAAAATGGAAAACTTTGCGGAAAACCCCGCCAGTAGGCAGGAGATCGGGCTTGGGCAGCGAAAATACTTAGCGTACATTACTTTAAGCCATAAGGAGGCGAGGTCATGAACAAAGGGGAATTGATAACTAGTGTTGCCAATAAAATTGACATCACCAAAAAAGACGCAGAAAAGGCAGTAAACGCTGTATTTGAAACTATCCAGGAGACAATGGCAACCGGGGAAAGGGTACAATTGATTGGATTTGGGACCTTTGAGGTTCGGGATCGGAAGGCCCGCAAAGGGCGGAACCCGCAGACGGGGGAAGAAATTGATATTCCAGCGGCTAAAGTGCCGGCCTTTAAGGCCGGGAAGGGACTAAGGGATGCAGTCGCCGGTAGATGAACTAATACTTGCCTGGAATCAGGTTCCCACTGCGGGGGCCTGATTTTCTTTGGTGGGGAAAATGAAAAATGGAGCTGGTATTTTTGCGTTTGGACAAGTTTCTACAAGTTTCCCGCTTGATAAAGCGGCGCACCCTGGCCAAAAGGGCCTGTACCCAGGGGAGGGTTCAGCTTAATGAAAGGGTGGCCAAGGCCGGGGCAGAGGTGAAGATAGGGGATAGGCTGCAGGTGGATTTTGGGCGGCGTTCTTTGCAGGTGGAGGTATTGGCCCTGGCGGAAAAATCCGGGGTGAGGGATGCAGCTTCCTTATACCGGATATTAGATGAAAAACTGGAGGGGGAAAAGAGGTGCTGAATCCCCTGGTATAGGGGCCATCCCTTTTTCACATAATAGGCCTTAGGGGGGATGCCGCTTTGGGGGGGCTGGGGCCCTTTCGGGGCACTCCCATAAAAGCCAAGGGATGGTGAGGTTTGATGAAAACCGGCAGGCTGGTGATGGTGGGCATGCTCCTTCTGATGCTTTTTATGGGCGGATGTACTTTTTTTAAGAAGGCCCCGGAAAAACCGCCCCAGGAAGTGTCGGAAAATCGGGTAATAAGGATGGCAGAGGCGGGGGAGGAACCGATTCTAAAGGTTTTTATCCATGAAAAGGAAGAGACGAAGGAAATGAAATTTGAGGAGTATCTTCAGGGGGTGGTGGCGGCGGAAATGAAGACCGACTGGCCTTTAGAGGCCTTGGCGGCCCAGGCCATCCTGGCCCGGACCTTCACCCTGGAGGCCATCAAGAGCAAGGGTGGTGCCCCTATGCATGGCACCGATGCTTGTACGGCGGTGGAACATTTTCAGGCCTATGATAAGGAGGCCGTCAATGATCGGGTTCGGGAGGCGGTGGAGATGACCAGGGGTCAAGTTGTGACCCATGGGGATGATTACATCAAGGCTTGGTTCAGTGCCTATGCCGGTGAAAAGACAGCCCTGGCCAAAGAGGGGCTGGCCTTTCGGGAGGAGGAGCCCCCGTACATTGTCAGTGTGAAAAATCCCGGGGCCAAGTATGCACCGCCGGAGGATAAGGAGTGGACGGCGTCCTTTAGCAAGGATGAGATTAAGGCTGCCCTGGCGGAATTGGATCAGGAGGCGGGCCCGGTGGAGAAGGTGACTATTGCCCAAAAGGGGCCGACGGGACGGGCAGTGACAATTAAGATCGATGATGTGGAGGTGGACGGGGCTGATTTCCGGGTGGCCCTGGGGAGCACGGAGCTTAAGTCTATACTTTTGGAGGAGATCAGCCAATCGGGGGACGAGGTTACCTTCCGGGGCAAGGGTTATGGCCACGGGGTGGGAATGTGCCAGTGGGGGGCCTACGGCCTGGCCGTGGAGGGCCGGAAGCCGGAACAAATAGTTGAGTATTATTTTAAAGATGTGGAGCTAAAAAAATTATGGGATTGAGGGGGGTCCCTAACCGCCCCTCCAGATGATATGGGTGTAAACAGCGCAACCCCCCGGGATGCGCTTTTTTCTTGTCATAAAATCCTTTTTTTAGCATAAAAATTTATTGCTGGGACAAGGGAAATATCCCCTTCTCCCGGAAGGGGGGAGTATACAAACATGGATAATAATATCAAGGTCCGGCAGCATCACAAGCTTGTAATGATCGACCGGGAGCAGATGGAAATTGTGGGGGTGGAGGATGTCATCAGCTTTGATGACCAAGAAATTGTGATAGAAACCATCCGGGGGATTTTAAAGCTGACGGGGACGGATCTCCATATCAAACACCTTGATTTAGAAGCCGCTAAATTGGATGTGGAGGGTTTGATAAGTGTTTTAGAGTACACAGAAAACCGGGGCTTGTCGGGAAAGGGGATCTGGAGGCGGCTTTTTCGCTAGGGGTGGGCAGGGGGGAAGATGGTGCCTAGTCCGGAACAGCAACTTTTTACCCTTATGTGGATGGTTGGGGCCGGAGTGGGGGTTGGGTTTATCTTTGATCTGTATCGAATTGCCCGGGGGCTGATGCAGCCCCGTTGGTTGTTGACGGCCCTGGGGGATCTGTTTTTTTGGCTCCTGGTTATCGGTTTTACTTATGGAATCCTCCTCCAGGTCAACTTTGGGGAGGTCCGTTCATTTATTTTTCTGGGGATCATTTTTGGCCTTTTTCTCTATTATCGCCTTTTGAGTGCCCTGGTGATAAGGTTAGCCCTATTTATTATCGCTGGGGTAAGCCGGGGGGCTGTCTTCCTGGCCCGGTTATTTGATACTGTTTTCCTGAAACCGGGTTATCGTCTAATTTGCATCATAATTCGGCCCTTGAAGGGACTGGGCAATTGGCTGCGGAAGATAGGGGGTAGGGGCAGGCATCATGCCCTTGGGGCTGCCGGACATTTGGGACAGGGCCTGCGGCGGCGAATGAGGCTGATCTATCGGCTCCTGAAACATAAACTCCTCTTTTTACTGGGTAAAAAGTAAAGATAATTGACCCGCCG
>JAAYTH010000084.1 GCA_012523785.1 Bacillota bacterium
CAATCCCCATTGGGCCACAATTGGTTCTGCCAGTTTCACAACCCTATCTTCGACACGTGGGCTCAATAAACTCCCCCCCATAAGCACAGTATTTCAAATTATTGTGCCAAAGTACTTAAGCACTTATTCGAGAACAGCATGACCCTAAACCAGGCCCCTTCCACCTAAATCAGGGGCCTAGGATGGGAATTAATACGAAAGAGTGGGCCCGTTACCCACTCTTCCCGCAAAACATGTATCAGCATTACAAAACGTGCCCTTGGACAATTTCAAGTATACCACACCGGCAGGCCTTTGACAAGCTTAGTGAAATATCACTCATTTTAATGCTTTGCCAATAGTTGCAGCAGGAGATAATAGAGCAAAAAGTTGTCCAGCAAACAAACTAATAGCTGCCTTCCCCATAGCCATAGGCCATGTCCAGGCCCCACAGTACCAATAGTAGATTAAACAGAGCACCGGCGGGCAATGTAGACTTGAAGAAAAAGAGGACCGTTTGGGCAATTACCAGGGCAAATATCACAATATTAAAGATAAATCTTGTCGGAATATCTGCCTTGACCCGCCTCATCACAATTCCAGCCAAAACCCCTCCCAAAACAGCAAGCAGCACTCCCATTCCCGATGCACCTCCTGTTGTTAGCAAGCATCACGGAGAAATAAAATAGCGACCCAGAATACCTTTCCGGCTTTAATTAATATCTTTGCCACTAAATACAAAAAGTCCTGCCCCTATCTAGAACTTTTCTTGTCTTAGCGGCATTTTTTTATCTATTTCTTGTGGGCCGTCTAAATTGTTGCCATAAACCTACCTTTATTTCCCATACCCATCCCGGCAAAGCAAATCTACTTCCCTTCTATTTAAGCCGTAAAGGGAAAACACCCCCTCCTCCACCCGTTCCTGCAGTAGCTTCATTCTCTTTTGAATAACGGCCGCTGTGTCTGGTTCCCCTCGGGATTCAGCCTTCACCAGCTGCCGCCCCAAAAAAATCAGTCTTGAGGCTAATTCTATGAGGGGTTTTTGCTTATCTGGAGAAACAACCGGAATGGGGAAATCCCGCAGCCCCCGGCCCCGGCTAGTGCCCATGGGGAGGCGGGTGGCCGTAGCCCGGGAGGCGGCAGACAGGATTCCGCTTTCCCGGGCGTAGAAAGTCATAAGGCTGCTGTTTAGAATCGGCAACAAATAAAATAGGGGGTATTGGGGAGTGCAGGCATTGATAACATAGACACTGTTATCACAGTATTCCTCGGGGTCGTCACTGTAGGCGGCGGCAATGTTCCGGGAACCACCTAAGGACTGGCGGACAAATAGTTTTTCTTGCCGAAACCTTCCCTCACTTTTGCCGATGGATACCCGGGCTTTTAACCCCCGGCTAGTCAGGTAATGGTTTACTGCCCGGGCCAGTTCACGATCATAGCAAATGTATTTCCTCTTTCGCCCCCGGCACTGGGACTGCTCCCGGGTGGGCCAGCGCAGTATATAGGGTGAAATGTTGCCGCTGAAAATAGCCTTGTGGTAGCTAGAATCAAGGAGTTCCCCGGCAAGAAAGGGTTTTAGACCAGCCCCGGGCCGATTGGTAACATTCATTCCGGAAACAGGTTGAAACAGCTCCCCCAAGGGGGTACCTGCCGCCTCGATCTTGGCTAACAAGGAGGCAACTTCTGTGGAAACCGGCCGCAGCCAGGTTCTAGTGGGAGAATCCTGGGGAATTCTTAGCACCTCACCGGATAAACCCTTCCGGTAACAAATCCGATGACTTCTAGTCCTTTTTCCCCCCGATGATTGTTCCAAAATTAAAATAGCCTGTCTGTTATTAACCCCGGGAAAGACTTCTAGCCCGGCCACAATGTGCCGGACCAGGGACTGGGCCTGGATATGTTCTCTGATTTCCTTATAAACTGTAGTTTGAAAACCACTCCCGTCAACTACAATTCCCGCCCTTCCCCCTGTTTCCAGCAGTTCCAAGAAACGCTCCAAAAAGAACATGGTGAGATTATAGCGATTGCTGCTCCTTTCCCGGCTAAACAGGTATTGGGGCTTAAGGGCATCAATATATTCCTGCTCCAGCCCCTGGGAACACCGGGCATAATTTGTCACATGGGGCGGATTCCCCGCCACCACGCTAAAGGCCCGGTTGAAATGAGAGGATAGGGAACCACTTTTATCCAGGGCATCACCCCAAAACAACTTCAGAGTTGGCAATTTTCCAAGCGACTGCCATACGCCCCTGCCCTTTTCCAGCAACAGCAGGGCAGCCAGCTGCAGTGCCCAGGGATCTATATCTATACCAAAAATATTATTTTGCAAAATTAAGGAAGGAACCTCTGCCTGGGTAAATCCTTGCTCTAGATAAGCAGTCTTTAGTTGGTCATAGGCCCGGGTCAGAAAATAGCCACAACCACAGGCCGGATCAAGGAAGGTAACCTGTCTAGGATCCACCCCATTTAGGCGGGGTGCCAGGGTATGTTCCAGTATAAAATCGACCAGCGGCGGGGGGGTATAATAGGACCCTAGCCTTTGGCGCCGGTGGGGGGATTGTAACTGAAGATAAAAGGAGATTATTTCCTCCATAGGCACCGGGGCCAAGGAACATTCCCCATGATTATCCCCTATTAGGGGCTTCACCCGGTTACAGAGTTCTTTCCAATCCTTCCACAGCAAATCACTATCACCGGGAATAGAAAAAACGACAGGTGGCAAGGCATCTGCTGCAACATAGCCCTTATCCCGCCACGTTTTTTTAATCAAATAACCGCAGAGGAAGGTATTTATTTGGGAGGAAGACAATTGACCCTTTAGGATTTTTCTCCACTTCTGTAGATCCTGCCACAAGGTTCCCTCTAGAGAATACACACTAATAGGCCCCCTAGGGATACTAGTAATCCCATATAGATTTCAACAGTCCCGCCAGCCGGTCGAGGTGTTGCACCTGCCGGGCTTCCGGAGGTGCATCTTCCCTTTGCCGGGAGTTGAACCAAATGGGTACCATCCCCGCCGACCGGGCCCCCTTCACATCAGTGCGCGGATCGTCCCCAATATGGGCCGCCCTTTCCGGCACAGCCCCCAATTTTTCTAGGGTTTGGAAGAAAATATCCGGGTTCGGTTTGGCTATTCCCAATTCATTGGAAAAGGTAAGGACCTGGAGATATTTGCTGAGGCCAGCAGCAGCCAACCAAGGACGAATTACCCGCCCCGGTGTGCGGCCAGTATTACAGATGAGGGCCAAACGGTATTTCCGGGCCAATACCTCTAAAACAGCCTCCGCCCCCTCCATAATTAGAATCTCTCCCCTATCCCGGACGCTGGTGTAATACTCCAGAAGTTCCTTAACAACCCGTCCTGTGGGGGCTAGACCCACCCTCCCCAGAATCCAATAGAGCTGCTCCTCAGGCAAAATATCCAAGCCTTCTTTTACCTGCCGGGCCATAACCATCTGCCGGCACTCTTCAATTATCCCGGATAGCTGGTCCTTTTCAATACCATATCCGGCAGCAGTTAAAACCCGGCCCATATTTGCAGACAGCCGGTTAGCTACTTGGTCATGGTGGCGCTCCCAGATTAAAGTATTCCAAAGATCAAAGGTAACGGCATAATCCACTTTTTTCCCTCCAGAAAATTTTTATTGCCTTTAAACTTCTTCCCACCCGGGGGTTTCTCCTTCAATTACGGCCGATTTTCACACAATACTAGCAAGGGGGACAAAATCACCCGGCATTTTATCGGGGAGCCGGCTTGCCCATAGGCCTTCCCACTTTCAACGGATGCCCTGGCACAAAAGAATTCATTTCACCTGCCCCGACGCCGGGATTAGTCATCTTTTTACGCCTACAGCTTGTTCCCCGGCCAAAAAATAAGAACCCCCTATCCTATTATACCTGGGGTTCTTTTTATTTCGGCCGACAAAGCCTTCGACGGGCTTAACCCCGTACATATAAAGAACATTCCCTTATTTCCCCGGATCTTGCACCTCAAAGGTCAGACGGACCCTTCGGTCGGGGTCATCATTGGGGGTTAGAATTAAATACCCATCCCCTAAAGCAGAGGCATAAAATCCTTTGTTAACCGGGGTAATTGCACCCCAAGCAGCGGCGTTAATCCCCACTCCCCCATCATTACCTACCAGAACCAAATATTGGCCGACCCGCAAAGATAGGGGGCCCTGGGGCACCACAATCTCCCCTTTAGCATTGATGTAATAGGGTATAAGATAGGTAACTTCACGGAGGGCCCCATCATTAGTAGGGGGGAAGTCTTCCCCCGGGGAAAAAGAAAGGGGTACTGTTCTACGTTCCACTAGAAAACCGGGGCCAACTTCCAACTGCCCGCGGGGAACATTGTCTTCCTCATGATAAGGTAACACCTCCCCGTCATCGTAAGCCAGCAGCCGATAATGAAAAAATCTATCCTCCCGATCCCGGGATGAAATAATTATTAGTTGGCGCCGCTCCCCCGGCAGTTCCATTGTTGAAATGGGTAATGGAACTCCCCCACCTTCTAAAAGGCTACTGTAAACAGGTTCCCAGCCCCCATCCTTTTGGGGGGCCCAGAGAACCACCAGCAGGTTTTCCCGAAGACTGTCGGGTTGAGTAACCCGAAAATAATTCACCCAGTGGGTGTTTTCCTTATTATTTAGTATTACCCTTTGCTGGGCCACCCGGACGCCCATTTCAACCGGGTTAGCCCCTCTACCTAGGTTTAATATAACCAGAAGAACAACAACCGCTGCTAATAATCCAACCACGGCTCTATTAAAGGATAGTTTTCGAGATCTCCCGGTCTTTATCCGCCGGTATACTAATTCGCGTAAAGGGGTGATGAACAACCCGGAAAAAAATTTTTCCGCCTCTCGCCGGCCCTGGTGCAATTTTGCATCCAATTCCCGATCATCCATCAATATCCCCCCCTAAGCTCTTTTTTAGAACCGCCCGGGCCCGGCATAGACGGGTGCGTACATTCCCCGGAGTTATATCCAATATTTGGGCAATCTCCGCTACATTCAATTCCTGGAAATAGTAAAGGGCCACAACCATCCTGTACTTAAGGGGGAGTTCCATCACCCTTTGAAAAACCTCCCCACCTTCTACTATCTCCGGCGGCTTGGCAAATCCAGCCCTGATCTTTTCCAGAGCCTGGTTATCTCCCCAAGGGATTAGGCGCCGGAAGGCAGCAGATCCTAGGTGATCGCGACATAAATTGACAGTGATACGGTAAATCCAAGTAAAATACGAACTATCCCGCCGAAACTTGTCTAAATTCTTGTAGACCCGATAAAAAACCTCCTGGGCAATATCCTCGGCCAGATATTGATCCCGCAAATAGTAATATGCCAGCCTTTGCACTTGGCTACCAAAGCGCCGCATTAGATACTCAAGCTGGTCAGAACACCCTTCATCCCATTCTTTCTCCCGCCGGCTTTCCATTAGAAAGGTCATCCCCTCCACCTTCTATAGCTATCTGAATCGCCTTCTTCAACAATTAAAATTATACTATTTTGTCCAGGGTCAATCCAGTGTTTTTGTCTAACCTAGGCCCGGATTTCTTGGCGCATAAATATAATATAAGAAGCGGCAAAACAAAGAAGTGTAGCAGCCACCAACCCCGTAAGATGGGGCCAAATTAAAAGTAGGCTTTGACCAAGGGGTAGGGTGCCGGGAATTGCCCCTTCTATCTGTTCTAAAAAAACAGGGCCTAAAGTGCGTATCTCCGGCGTAAGGATCGTTGTTATGGCTTCCCAATAAAGAATAGCCGGTGAAAAGCGGCTTAGGTTCTGCCGCCAGGTCCAGTTCCTGAGAAAAATGCTTTGGGAAGCCTCATCTGCGACAGGTACAATGATATCAGCGGCTATACCAGCTAGGAGGCCCAGGAAAACCGTCAGCAACAGCCAAATGGAAATCCCGGCCAGGGCCGAAGTTGCCGTCTGGCGAAACAAAAGGGAAAATAGTAGGGACAGGCCCAACCAAAAACCTGCATAAACAATTGTCAACAACAAAAATAGAAGAATGCGGGTTAGTTCCTCCAAGGTTGGGGGCACCCCTATGATAATCAATTCTACCCCAGCCACGATAAGGCCCAGGGAAATAACCATTAAGGCCATAACAGCCCAGCCGGCTAAAAATTTCCCGTTTATAACCGCGTCCCGGTGAATGGGCTGCCCCAGTAGCCTACTGAGGGTACCCCGGGCACGTTCGCCATTAATTCCATCAAAGCCAAGGGCCAACCCCACTAGAGGGCAGAGAAAAGATATGAAAGCCACAAAAGAAGGTAGAGAATTTCCCGAATTAGTAAAGAGGCGAAGAAAAACAAAATCCATACCTTCCCCACTTCCCGCCTTAGTAATGCCCCGGGAAGCAGCGTAAATGCTGGAGAATCCGGTCACCACCACCAAGAGGGCCAATATCAAAAAACGCCTACTATTAAGGTGATCTGCCAGTTCCTTACGAAAAACCGTCCCCACACCTGCATTAACAACTTCAAGCCCTTTTTCCTCCTTACCCGAAACCAGCCTTTTCCTTAACAACAAAAGGAATTTCATCCTACTAGATTCCTCCCTTGGAAAAGTACATTCGGTAAATATCATCCAGACTGTAACCCCGCTGCCTTAAGTGAAGCAATTGAAAGCCGTCACGGGCCAATACTTTCGTAAGGTGGGAGCGTAGATCATGCCCACAGTGGACCAAAAATAGATTTCCCCATTCCTTAACTTCCACCACTCCCTCCAATTCCTCTAGGGTTTTCTTTAATTGGGGCCCACCCGGGTCCGCCTGCACCTCCAGCACTAGTGGCTCCCCTTGCATGAGCTGTTCTCCCAAGGAAGCAATGGGACCAACAGCCACCAATTCTCCCTCGACAAAGATACCCACCCGATCGCATATTTGCTGCACCTGATGAAGCAGATGGGAAGAAATAAGTACTGTCCTCCCATCTTCCCGGGATAAGTCGCGAATAATCTCCAAAACATCCCTTATTCCCTGGGGATCAATACCGTTAGTTGGTTCATCTAATACTACGATACGGGGATCCTTTAGGAGCACATCGGCAATTCCCAATCGCTGGCACATCCCCCGGGAATAGGTCCCCACCTTGTCATCACCAGTAGCGGCCAATCCCACCCGGTGAAGAAGCTGGTTTATTCTTTTTTCGGCCTTAGAACTGCTGATGCCGTTTAAACGCGCCGTATACTGGAGATTTTCCCGCCCGGTCAATTCCTCATAGAAACCCACATTATCAGGCAAATAACCAATAATTCTTTTTACCTCCAGCGGCTCCCAAAGGACATTGCGGCCGGCTACTAGGGCCCGGCCAGCTGTGGGTTCTGTCAAACCCATCAGCATTAGTATAGTTGTGGTTTTCCCGGCCCCATTGGGTCCTAAAAGCCCAAATATTTCCCCTTCCTTTATCTTTAGATTCAATTTCTTTACCGCCGTTACTTGTCCATATTCCTTAGTCAAATTTTCTGTCTTGATTATAACCTTATTGGTATCCATTTTATCACCTTCTCCCATAATACCGAAAGGCCGCCCCTACACCGGCAATCACCGCCAGTATAATTGCCAGGCCGGTGAGACCCCAGAGGGTGGATGTTTTGACCAGTACCCGTATCTGGGCCTTCCCATCGGCTTCCTTAGTGGAAGCAGTCAGGTTAACCACATAGTCACCGGCGATAGCCTTGGCATCCGGTTTGATCTTAGCAGTCACCTGGCGGCTTTCCCCCGGGGCTATCTTTTCAATCTGTTCCGGCTCAAAGGTCACGGACCAGCCGGCCGGTTCCCGGGAAGAAAGGGTAATATTCTCCAGATCGGAACTACCGTTATTTTCCACCTCCAGGGAAAGGCCGGTTTCTTTTCCCGCAACCGCTTGGGCATTGAGCCTACCACTGGGAGTAGTGAGGGTTAATTCATAAGTTCCGGTAATTATCACTTGTAAATCTGTTTGGGCAGTACTGCTAGCCGATACTGCCGCTATCGGGATAGTATACTTGCCCGCCATTACATTTTTGGGGGGGATTATGCTTACATCTAGACCTTGGCTCCTCCCCGCCTCTAGGCTGAGGCTGGCTATTTGTTTAGAATCATTGGCAGGGTTGAAATTTACCTGCCACCCGGGGGCTACCTTAGCTCCGAGGCTGTAAGATTGTTCCTTAGAAGTATTATTAGTCAAATCAACCCTAAACTGAAAAGTGGCCCCGCTGGGCCCCTGTAGCTCGGGATAGCGGGTGACCAATTCTCCCCCTTTGACTTTATCCTTAGTAACTCGCATATCTAGAGTTAGGCTAGAAACCCGGCCACCACCCCGGGCACTGACCACTAGCTGGTAGTCCCCCTCCTCCACTTCGGCCGGCAGTTGAATCCCCAAGTTTACATTGGGATTGTAATCACCACCGGCGAATACTTGGTGAACCCTTCTGCCATTACCTTCAATGGTTGCCTCCCATCCATCGGGTTTGCTGTCCACAGACAGTACCACCTTCCCGGCCCCCGTGTTCCTTATCTCCAGGGGAAAAGTAATCCTCTCCCCCGGTTCCACTGCGACACCCGGATAAGGTGTACTAAGCACCAAGCCACTTACAGCCTGGGCCGTGCCCCCAGCTAAAAACAAAGAAAAAACAATGACAGCCGTCAACAACAAAAATGGCCACGATTTTGATCCCCTACTCGACTTCGTCTTCAAAATTTCCTTTAGCATCCTTTTCCCCTCCTATTGAAGTTAATTTTGCCCTCATAATATTAGACGATGAACCTGCTCCATATGTTACAAAACGGGGAAAAAGGCAAAAAAATAGCCCCGGAGGACTATTTTTCATCGTTCAGTTTTATCTAGGGCAGAGCTGCATATTCCCACCATCGGGCCCATTATCCACCGATAAGTTTTCCCACCAGCCTCAGATCCACATTGCCGCCGCTGATGACCACTGCTATCTTTTTACCCTGCAAGGGGACTTTGTTAGCCAAGACAGCGGCTACCGTCACAGCCCCGGAGGGTTCTGCCAATAGTTTTCCCCGTTCCAGGAGGAACAAGAGGGCCTTCTTTATTTCCTCCTCCGTCACCAGCAAGATGTCATCTACATGTTCCTGTACTAGTGAAAAGGTCAAAAGTCCCGGCTTGTTGGTACGAAGGCCATCGGCAAGGGTATTGATAGCCGTTAATTCAGTGACCTTTCCCCTTTGCAGGGAACGATACATACTATTACTGGCAGCCGGTTCCACACCATAGACCTTGGCATCGGGCTTGCCCCCCTTGATGGCTGTAGCAATGCCAGAGATAAGGCCACCTCCACCCACCGGCACCAAAACAGCATCTACATCAGGAAGATCCTCCAGGATTTCGAGACCAATGCTGCCCTGGCCCTCCATGACCCAAGGATCATCAAAGGGATGGATAAATGTTAGTTCCTTTTCCGCGGCTAATTCCTCGGCCTTTTCGATCCTTTCTTGGGATGTGTTACCATGGTGAACAATCTCAGCCCCATAACCCTTGATGGCCGCCACCTTGGCCGGGGAAACATCCTCCGGCACCACCACTACCGCCGGATAATCGGCCAGGGCCGCCGCGTAGGCCACCGCTTGGCCGTGGTTTCCCGAAGAGCCAGTAATAACCCCCTTACGAAGCCCCGGGGGATCAAATTTCAGAATAAAGTTGGCCGCCCCTCTAACCTTAAAGGCCCCCGTCTTTTGCAAGTTTTCAGGCTTTAAGTAAACCTCATTACCCGACAGCCGGCTCAATGTAGCTGTATGATCTAGATAGGTCCTATTGACAACCTTTTCTATTCGTCGCCGGGCATCAATAACATCTGGAAAAACAATCATCCTCAACGCCTCCAGACCTGTTTATTCAGCGATCAAAATAAATATTTTTACCGGTCCCAGATAGAGGAATAGCCACCACAATTTCCCCCTCAATTAGCCCCAGCTTGCGGGCCAAAACCCCCGGGCGATACATGATCCGGTTATCTACATTGAGTATACCAGCCGTCTTGGCTGCAGAACCAATGGCAATACCCAGATCAACCAAGCGCCAGGCACAAAGGGGGCCGGCAAATTCCGGGCCCTCGCGGAGCTTGGGTGTGAGTAAATCACATTTAGGCTCCCCACAGGCACCACAATCTAAACCAACGGCTACCGAATCCTTGAGGGCCGCCAAAAGTACAGCCCCGGAATTACGGACATTTTCCCCATCCCGTTTAAATCCCGGGTTATTCTTTTCCCGGGCATAGGCTATCATCGCCTCCGCCAGCCGTTCCACATCCTCCCCTTCGATAACTTTCAATTCAACAAAATCCTTCCCAGCAGCCTTGGGAGCAGTCCGGGCCGCCAGAGCCATTAAATCCGCCGATACCTTCAATACTTCCTTCATGGGTGTGCCTCCTTCAACTAGTATTTCCGGGGAAATATGTGATCCACAATTACACTAGCCCCGTCTATACTATTCGCCACCGCCAGTCCCATTTCCTACTGACCTCTCAGATAGACTCAAATAATACTAGCCACATTCTCCCCCGGCCTTCCTGTTAGTATCCCATAGGTATAAATTATGGAAAAGGTTAAAACCACAGAAACCGGTCAGTGGTAAAGGCAAGGCAAGGAGAGATGTATAAAATCACCGGTTTTACCATATTTCCCCGGGAATAAGGAAGGTATACTGCCCTTCTTTTTTCCTCTCAATTCCCTCGATTGTGCAGAAAAGACTTAAGATCCCATCCACCATTCCCTTAAACCGCTGATATTGCCTTTGAGAAACAAAAATAAAGCCATGGGCTAAAATACTGTAATTCCTATTTCTAATTTGGTTGCCAAAATCAATCCACCCAATGCCTTTTCCCTTATTGGTGGGTATTACACTTAACCGTAAGGGATCCTCCAAAGCCTCCAATAGCATATAGCCATCGGTTAGGGCAATAGGATCAGGCAATCTCTGCACCGGATCCATTTTGGCACCCCGCCGCACCCCATTAAAAACTGTTAAAAGATCATCAGTTAGGGAGGAGTAATCCGGTTGGGCCGTATCAATGCCATAGCTGGCCAGGCGCCGCTGTTCCATAATCTCCAAAAGACGATATAAAAACAGGGAGGCAGAATCCCATTTCCCCTGGTGGGCCCGTCGCTGGGCATTATGATAGAGGGTAAAGACCAGGGTTTCAACAGCCTCCTTGTCTTCTAGTAGCTCTAGGGTCGATTTTTGGGGGCCGGTAGGCATTAATTCTGCCAGATATCCTACCTTTTCCCGCTGTTCCTGGAGAAAAATAATTTCCTCAGTAACTTCACCCAAATTTAGTTTCTTCTTTATTTCAATTGCCTGGCCCAGCTGGTGGGCAGCCATTTTCAGATTCAATCCATCCCAGGCACCATAGGCCAGGGCCAGGGCCTGTAAATATTGGGCCCGGCGGGGATCTGGCACATTTTGCACCAGCTCCGACAGGATTTGGCTGGCCCCGTAAAATTCTTGCCTTTCCAGGAGTTCCAAGGCATTCTTCTCCTTTAAGACACCGAAGACCTCATAGGGGTTGGGTAAAAGCTTTAGGTATTCTGTACCCGGCTCGGGGCGGCGACGTTCCGGTAAAAATTCAGTACTATCTACATAGAGGAGCTCAAAATCCAGAAAAGCCCCCACCAGGGCCAAGCCGGCAGCCATTGATTTGGTACCTCCGGTGATATCCACGGCTATTTCGCTTTTCCTCCCCCACTGTTCCCAGACTTCCTTAACCGCCTGGTAAATTGTCCGCAGATCAGCTTTTTTTACCAACCTTTTATCCCATTGGGAGGGTGAAAGCCGGACATAATCTATTATTTCATCCAGCTGCTTTTCAGTATCAACAGTATAGAGAAAAAGGATTTTTTGCGGTCGACAGGCCGATAGGGTGAGAATAAGTGGTTCTGGTGATTTCCCCACCGTCATGATCAAACCATATAGGTTCCTAGCAGCCATTTTCCCCCTTTCCTTTTCCATAAAAAGAGAACAGGCCAAGGGAAATAGCTTTTCCCTATAATAGCGAGCCGCCTCCACCCCCGCCTCACCCTCAGTAGGCATGGCCAGCCACTTTTCCCTTATGGTGGCCAACTCCTGCTGCAAATTATGATCTTCCCTTTCAGTAGACATAAACATCTCTCCTTTCGGAAGGGGTCCATTAATGCAGTCCCGGGGACCACCTTTAGCTTATATATATAAGATGCGGGCGGGGCAGAGCCCCGCCCTTAACGCATTCCCAGAGGGAATTAGAGGGTGTTTCGGCGAAACTGTATGGCGAAGTAAGGAAAGGGAGAATGGGATTTCAATTCCCAAAGGGAATTAGAATGTGTTTTGACTACCTACCTTATAATTCTTGCCCTACAAGGCTTGGGGAATGGGTTTATGCGAATCTATATTTTACCTATAATATATTTTGACATACTTTGACATCCATGCGGAAAATTCCTTCCACCTGCACAGACTTCCTGCTGCCAAGTCCCCATCACTTTCTTATTTTAACTGGGTCAAGCAAGCCGCCATATTTATACACTATGGAACTTTTTACCCAATTCCCCATAATCAAAGGGTTGGCCCGAGCGGTTGAGAATAATTGTTAATAATAGGGGCACCGCCATGGCAACGGCGAAGGAATACAGCAAATTACCCCGGCTAAATAATGGGTCGGGAAAAAGTAAGGCTCCGGCTAAAATACCCAGAACTGTGGATAGTGCCGCGGCCCGCCCGGTTAAGCGGCTAACAAAGAGACCGGCTAATGTGGGAACAAAGGC
>JAAYTH010000085.1 GCA_012523785.1 Bacillota bacterium
AATTGACTGCGGTCCTAACCACATCACTGCGGCGGGGCGATGTTTTTACCTGGTGGAATGAAAATCAAATCCTTATTTATTTTAAATTACAGCAGCGGCAAGATTTAGCCCCTCTAATAACAAGACTGAAGAACAAATTAAAAGGAGTATTAGACCCGGACCGAATACAAATAAACATGCGGTTTCGGCGGCTTAATGAAGAAAGTGATCTTTTGGGTTAAAAGTCAGGCCCCGGATTAGGTTCTAGGGTGTTACACTTGGGGGCCTTTTTTCTTGTAATAAAATTGTAACTCCCATGTAAATATCTAGCACCAATAAGTAGGGGCTGGTTTTCACCCAGCCCTTTTACTTTGCCTTTATTTTCCTTTACCTTTGAGCCTATGCAGCAAGTGGGATATTTTCTCCCTTTGTTTTTCTGTACCTTCTTCATCCACTTCCAGGCTTATCTTCAGGATAGAACCTTCCCCGGCACCGGGGGGAAGAAGTTCCCGGGGGAGGTTTACCTTTATTTCCCCCTCTCCCCATAAAAGAACCGCATAGTTATTTTCCAACCGGTCCACAATGGCCCTCATCACCTATTCACCCCACTGGTTGGCAAGTTTTGCAGGGCCTATAGCCCTTTTCTTCCGCATCTTTCCTACTCTTAAATATAATTTTATTTTCCGGTTTGATATTTTTAATGTGCCTGCAATCGGGATGGTGGTATTTATCGGAGTCAACACTGCCTAACAGTTCAAAGCCAGGCTCATAATAATCCTCCGCCGGGCCCTTGCCCTTTTCTGTATTGATGCTATAAACTTCTCCATCGGTAGCAACAACTATGTTTCCCTGGAGGTCGGTGCGGTAAATATCTATACCGAGGTCACAGTAGGTTTGTAGTACTTCCCCATGGGGGTGCCCGTAATCATTTCCCTCCCCACACATGATGACAACTGCTTCGGGGTCTACTGCCTGAAGGAATTCCAGAGAATTAGATGTGGTGCTGCCGTGGTGGCAGGCCTTCATAATTGTGCACTTGAGGGCGGCACCCCTGTCCAGGATTTCAGTTTCACTCTTTTTTTCTATATCCCCAGGCAGCAAAAAACTAATTTTGCCGCAGCTTATCTTGGTTACAATGGAAGCATCATTTAGGGCCGAACCGGTCGGCGCAACGGGATGCAGGATTTCCAAGACGGCGTTGCCAATATCCCGTACCATGCCGGCCCGGCCCTCGGTAAATTTAATCTCCTTTTCATCTATGAGGGTCAAATAATCTTCAAAAAGTTTCGTGGTGTGGACAAGGGCGGGGTCCATGATCTCCTTCACCGGGATATCCGTTAAAACCTGAATAAGCCCCCCGATATGATCCGAGTGGGGGTGGGTGCCAATGACCAGGTCGAGTTCAGTGACCCCTTGCCCCTGCAAATAATCCACCACCACTTCCCCGGCACTCCGTTCACCGGCATCGATGAGGACATTTTGCTCATCAGTCTGGATAAAAATTGAGTCCCCTTGGCCCACATCAATGAAATGCACCGTCAGCTCCGGGGAAACCTCCTCCCCATCACCATCTAAGTGGGGGGCTGGGGGCGGCAAATGGCATCCCGAGAATGCAAATACCAATAGTAAGACTAGTATGAGTGCCAGAAGCCTTTTCGATTTATGTAAAAACAAGACAACCACCCCTTTATCCCCGGCCTGGATTCCCTAGGCTGAAACCCTAGGGCCTTCGACTGCGGGTTTATCAACCACTTTAGTTATAATTTTACCGCCTTCGGTGATAAGGATTCCCAATACCAGGCCCAGGGCCAGGGTAATTATGACCCAGAGACTGTTTTGCCCCCCGGTACCGAAGGCCGAGGCAAAACCGCCAAAGACCATGGGGGCGTGGCCCAGGACTGTATCTGCAAACCAGACCATATGGACAAGACAAAGAAGGGCCACCAGGGGAGTAAGGGTTATAAACATATTAAGACCGGAGTTGGCAATGCCTGTAAGCCCCATGGCCCAGAGGCTTATAAGGCCCCAGAAAACACCACTGGCCGCCGAACAAAAATAGGTAGGGAAAGTTTTATACTCGGCTCCACCGCAGAAAAAGATTGGTAAGGATACAAAGGCCACCCACATAAAACCCGAATTAGGAAGGCCAGCACAGGCCCAGCAATAGATACCATCCAGAAAGCCAATCCAGATACACCACAGGATCATTGCCTTTTTGCTCATTCCTTCTCTCCTCCTTAATTATTTCTTTGAATCTGAATATTCTATGCCCGGAGACTGTTATCCTGCTTGAAATAAAGATGTTCCCTATTTGATGGAAAAGAAGTTGTTCAGGTGGTTGGCAGCAGGAATTTCATAACTGTTGTCGAAAGATGTACATACTAAAAGAAAACCTTGCTCCGAGCCGCTGAACCTGTGGAAATTATCTATGGACTGCGGCCGTCAGGGTGGGTTGGGAAACTGATCCGCCTCCCCCCATGGAAAGGAGTGTTGTTCCTAAAAGTTGCCTAGGGGGCAGCTTTCTTTATTATTAAGGAGGGATTTTGCGCATGGGTGAGAAGCCAATGGAACGGATCGAAGAAGAGGTCCAGAAAACGGCGGTGGAGGGGCGGCTTTCCTGTGGCCAGGCCTTTGCCCTGGCAGAAAAATTAGGGGTTAAACCCCGGACAATTGGGGAGGCGGCTGATAAGCTGCAGATTAGGATTGTGGCCTGCCAGTTAGGGTTATTTAAATGAGTGGCAGCCCAAGGGATATATTCTTTAAGGTGCTAGGAGTCTCTGAAGCCGCGGCCCGCCTGGCGGCTAATTGGCATCCCTCGCCCCGGCCGGGGGAAGAGGTGGATCTTTTACAGGCCGGAGGCCGGGTCACTGCCAAGGCGGTGCCGGCCGGGGAGGATGTCCCTCCCTTTGATCGTTCTACGGTAGATGGATTTGCCCTCCGGGCCGCCGATACCTTCGGTGCCAGTGAGGGGCTTCCGGCCTTTTTGGATCTGGGTGAAGATGTTCGTATGGGAAAAGAGGCGGGAGGCAAAATAACTGTAGGCGGGGCGGCCCGGATTGCCACCGGGGGTATGCTGCCCCCAGGGGCCGATGCCGTAGTCATGCTGGAATACTGTGAGTCCATTGATGAGGGGATGGTGGCGGTGCTGACCCCGGTGGCCCCGGGGGAAAATGTCATCCGCCGGGGGGAGGATATTTCCACCGGCAATCAACTCCTTCCGGCGGGGCATCGTCTGCGCCCAGCTGATATAGGGGCCCTGGCCGCCTTGGGCCTAACCCGGATCCTGGTGCGGCCGGCACCTAAAGTGGGAATTATATCTACCGGAGATGAAGTTGTCCCCCCCAACTCAAAGTTGGCCCCGGGCCAGATCCGGGATATAAACAGCTATTCCCTGGGGGCTGCCGTGACGGCTGCCGGGGGGGAGCCCCTATATTTGGGTATTGCCCGGGATGAATTTGCCGCCGTCAAAACCAAAGTTTTGGCGGGACTTGCCAGCTGTGATGTGGTTATTTTATCCGGGGGCAGTTCCGTGGGGGCCCGGGATGTGGCAGGAGAGGTTTTGGCCGAACTGGGCCCCCCGGGGGTCTTGGTCCACGGGGTGGCCCTGCGGCCGGGGAAACCCCTTTTAATAGCCCTTTGCCAAGGCAAGCCGGTATTTGGCCTGCCGGGCCATCCGGTATCGGTTTTAACCACCTTTGATCTATTTGTAAAACCAGCTATAGAGAGGCTGTTGGGCCTAACACCCGGTCTCCGGCCCAGATTGTGGGCCCGACTGGGGCGTAATATCGCCTCGCCCCCGGGCCGGGAAGAGCATATCCGGGTGCGGCTGCTGGAAACGGAAGAAGGGCTTTTGGCAGAACCAGTCTTGGGAAAATCGGGGCTCATCACCACCCTGGTGGCAGCCCAGGGTACCATAATAATTCCCTTGGGGAAGGAAGGCCTGGCCGCCGGGACCGAAGTGGAGGTATATTTATTATGAAGCGCAAGGTCTATTTGAATGATATTCCCCTAGAAGAGGCCCAGAGGAGGTTTCAAGGCTATTTTACTGACTTATTGAGTCCTTCGGAAACCATCGCTGTGGCGGCAGCGGCGGCCGGGCGGGTGACGGCCAGGCCTATCTTTGCCCAGCTCTCGGCCCCCCATTATCATGCCGCGGCCATGGATGGAGTGGCGGTGGCGGCAGAGGTAACCTTTGGCGCTTCGGAGACCAGCCCCCAACGGTTGGTGCTGGGGGAGGAGGCCTGGTGGGTCGACACCGGTGATCCCCTTCCCCCGGGAACCAATGCCGTCATCATGGTGGAAGATCTGCATGAACTGGCCACCGGCCAAGTGGAGATTATAGCGGCGGTCAGCCCTTGGGAACATGTGCGTCTTTTGGGGGAAGACTTGGTACAGACGGAATTGATTTTATCCGCCCATCACCGGCTGCGGCCTCCAGATTTGGGGGCCATCCTGGCCGGCGGGGTAACGGAAATTGCTGTGCATAAAAGGCCCCGGGTGGCTATTATCCCCACCGGTACCGAGTTGGTACCCCCGGCGGAGACACCGGCTCCGGGGGAAATAATTGAATTTAATTCCACCATGATGGCGGCCCAGGTACAGGAATGGGGCGGAGAGGCCATCGTATACCCCATTACCCCCGATGATTATGAATTGATTGTCCAGCGGGCCCAACAGGCCCTTTCTGATGCGGATATAGTCCTACTGGGGGCTGGCTCTTCCGCCGGCTCGGAGGATTATAGCGCCCAGGTCATGGCCCAACTGGGAGAGGTCTTTGTCCACGGGGCAGCCACCCGTCCGGGAAAACCGGTGGTCTTGGGGCAGATGGGGGGAAAGCCAGCCCTGGGGGTGCCGGGATACCCGGGTTCAGCCCTCTTGGCCTTGGAATTATACCTAAAACCCCTTTTAAAAGGCATGTTGGGCCTGGGGCCAGAAGAACCGCCGATGTTGACAGCTCGCCTGGCGCGCACCGTGGCCTCGGTTCTGGGGATGGATGAGTTTATCAGGGTCAAGTTGGGCCCGGTGGGGGAACAGCTAATGGCCACCCCCTTGCCCCGGGGTGCGGCCCTGACCACAACCATGGTTCAGGCCGATGGTCTGGTGGTAATTCCCCGCTCAAGTGAAGGCCTCCCGGGGGGGACTGAGGTCCAGGTGCAGCTATTAAAACCGGAGAGCATAATTAGAAATACAGTGGTGGCCATTGGCAGCCATGACCTCACTTTAGATATTATCGCCAATTTACTGCGGGAAGAGTACCGTAAATACACCTTATCCTCGGCCCATGTGGGCAGCCTGGGGGGCTTGCTGGCCCTGGGGCGGGGGGAATGCCACCTTTGTGGTACCCACCTTTTGGATCCGGCCACCGGCCAGTACAATGTTTCATACTTGGAGCGCTATTTGGCCGGCCAAAGGGTGTGCCTCATCAACTTGGCCTACCGCCAGCAGGGCCTTATGGTACAGCCGGGGAACCCCAAGGAAATAAACCGATTAGCAGATTTAACCCGCCCAGAGGTGGCCTTTATAAATCGCCAGCGGGGGGCCGGTACCAGGGTACTCCTGGACTGGGCCCTGGGAGAAGAAGGGATTGATCCTGGAGCCATCAAGGGTTATGATCGGGAGGAATACACCCATACCTCTGTGGCGGCGGCGGTACAGAGCGGCGCCGCCGATGTGGGCCTGGGGGTCTTGTCGGCGGCCAGGGCCCTAGGATTAGATTTTATCCCCTGGCGGTCGGAACGATACGACCTGGCGGTGCCGATGGAATATTTGCAACACCCGGGGGTCCTGGCTATTTTAGATATCATCAAAAGCCAAGAATTCAAGGACCAGGTGGAAGCCTTGGGGGGCTATGACCTGCGGGATTGTGGACAGATTATGTGGGAGTTGTAGCTGGAGGAACTATGGGGGGATTTTGCTCCCCGGAGGAGGAAGCAATAGTGGAGGACAAGCTGGGCCGAAGAATTGATTACCTGCGAATTTCCGTAACCGACCGCTGCAACCTGCGCTGTCTTTACTGCATGCCGGCGGAGGGGGTGCCTTCCATATCCCATGGGGAAATCCTTTCCTATGAGGAGATAATACATTTTGTCCATGTGGGTGCCCAGTTGGGGATCCGGCGGCTTCGCCTCACGGGCGGTGAACCCCTTGTGCGGGGTGGTTTAACGGATCTTATCCGAGGGCTGAAGGCCATACCTGGTATCGAAGAATTGTCCCTCACCAGCAATGGCACTTTATTAGCTGCCCAGGCGGGAAAATTAAAGGCCGCCGGATTAGATCGGATCAATATCAGTTTAGATACCCTAGATAAAGAAAAATATGCCGCCATAACCAGGTGTGATTGCTTAGGAGATGCCTGGGCAGGCATCCAGGCCGCTCTGGAGGCGGGCTTGGCACCGGTGAAGATCAACACCGTGGCCCTAAGGGGGATAAATGGGGATGAGCTGGCTGATATCGCGGCTCTGACCCTAAAATATCCCCTTCATGTGCGCTTTATTGAAGTGATGCCCCTGGGGGATGATGTGGACTGGGCTTGCAGGCATCTCCTTCCCCTAACGGAGGTCAAGACCCGGGTGGAGACGGTGGGGAAGTTGGTCCCGGCTACAGTGACCGGCTCCGGGCCGGCCCAAGTATACCGCTTTGCCGGGGGATTGGGCACGGTGGGTTTTATCGCCGCCCTCTCCCACAACTTTTGCCAGCATTGCAACCGGCTGCGCCTGACGGCCGATGGGAAACTCAAGCCCTGTTTGGCCTCTGACCTGGAAGTCGATGTCAAGGGGCCACTGCGTTCTGGGGCTGATGAAGAAGAGCTTCAGGCCCTATATCGACGGGCCCTGGCCCTGAAACCATCCCGGCACCGACTGGAACAGTATCAAGAACACCAGCGCCTTATGAATCAAATAGGGGGTTAGCCGCCATGGAATTTACCCACCTGAATCAAAAAGGTGAAGCATATATGGTAGATGTGGGGGATAAACAGATTAGCAGACGGGTGGCTGTGGCCCGGGGTTCTGTGAAGATGAAGCAGGAGACTATAGACTTAATTGCTTCGGATGGGCTTGCCAAGGGGGATGTCTTGGCCACGGCCCGGGTGGCAGGAATTATGGCCGCAAAGAAAACCCCCCATCTTATTCCCCTCTGCCATCCCCTCAACCTGGGGTCGGTGCTAGTAGGGCTGGAATTAGATAGGGAAAGGAACCAGGTGGACATCGAAGCCCGGGTAAGCCTTGTGGGCCAGACCGGGGCCGAAATGGAGGCCCTCACCGCCGTCAGTATAGCAGCCCTTACCATTTATGATATGTGTAAAGGGGTGGATAAGGATATGGTAATTGGCGATATATGTTTGACAAGGAAATCCGGGGGGAAAAGCGGGACCTATATTCGTCAGCCTGATGGCCAGCCAAAGTGAGGATGGGGCTTTGCTCCGCCCGCGGTGCCTTATCCTTGGGGGGGAATTTTTGTGTTAGAAAAACATAACTGGAAAAATGATAATGCCGTCACTGCAAAGGATTCGGATTTTCGTCTGGCCATTTTAACTGCCAGTGATAAAGGATCCCGGGGTGAACGGGAGGATGAGAGTGCCCGGGTGATCCGGGAACTTGTCTTCCCCCTGGGCCCTGTGGTATCCTATAGTCTAGTGCCCGATGAAAAGGAAATCATCAGCCGGGAGCTAATACGTTTGGCCGATGAGGTGGCTGTAGATTTAATTTTAACCACCGGGGGGACCGGTCTCTCGGCCCGGGATGTGACACCAGAGGCAACCTTAGCCGTGGTGGATCGCCTGGCACCGGGCTTTACCGAAGTAATGCGGGCCCAAGGATTTGAAAAGACCCCCCATGCCCTTTTATCCCGGGCCGTGGCCGGAGTGCGGGGGCAAACCCTTATCATCAATCTTCCCGGAAGTCCCCGGGGGGTAAAAGAAAACTTAGATGTAATCTTGCCGGCCCTTCCCCATGGGCTGGAAATATTGACGGGCCGCGGTGGTGAATGTGGATCAAGACCTTAATAAAAAATAAAAATAGCCAACTGCCAATGGGTGCAGCTAAAACAGGGTCTACCCCTTTCCGCTGCACACAAATCTTCGACCCTGTCCACCTAAAGTACTGCCAAGGGGCCAGGGCGATAGGGTCAAGCTGGAAACGGCTTGGCCTCCCATTGTGGAAAGAAGATAGAGCCTCCAGCCCTTAACCCCAGCTGGTGGCCTCTCAGGAGGAGGTGCGTGGCAGGCAGGGGTAATTATTATTAAAGGAGAGTATAAACTTGAGAGGGGAAAAATTATTTTCATTACTTTTGCTGGTGCTATTGGTCATTACTTTGACCGCCTGTGGAACAGAGCCGGCTGCCAATGGGGAGGAACCGCTGGAGCCGGAGATTAAGGATCTGATTTTATCCACCACCACCAGTACCCAGGATAGTGGGCTTTTGGATGAGTTGATTCCCATCTTTGAGGAAGAAACCGGCTACCTGGTAAAGACCATTGCCGTGGGAACGGGCAAGGCCCTGGAAATGGCCAGCCTAGGTGAAGCCGATGTCCTCTTGGTACACGCCCCGGAGGCGGAAAAAGAAGTTGAAGCTGCCGGTGACGTGATCAACCGCCAACTGGTCATGCACAACGACTTTGTCCTGGTGGGCCCGGCGGAAGATCCCGCCGGACTGCAGGAACTGGAAACAGCCCCGGAGGCCTTTGCTGCCCTCTTTGAAAACGAAGCCGGATTTGTCACCCGGGGAGATGACTCCGGTACCGACAAGATGGAAAAGGGCATCTGGGCCGATTTGGAATTGGAGCCGGAAGGTGATTGGTACATTGACGCCGGTAGCGGTATGGCCGACACCCTAAAGATTGCTTCCGAAAAGGCCGCTTACACCCTTACCGACCGGGGCACCTACCTGGCCCTAAAGGACACCCTAGATCTGGATATTCTCTTTGAGGGGGATGAGATTCTCCTCAATATCTACCATGTGATGCAGGTCAACCCCGATAAGTTCGATGGCATTAACGCCGCCGGGGCTGAGGCCTTTGTGGAATTCATGGTGGCCAAGGAAACCCAGGACCTCATCGGCGAATTTGGTGTGGACCGCTTCGGTTCCCCCCTCTTTTTCCCCGATGCCCAGTAATAAATAATAGTGGGCCCAGGCCCACTGGCAAGTAAATTGCGGCTAGGGGACAGGATTATTACTAGCCCTGTTCCCTAGCCCATATCCTAATTTTAGGGGAAAAATGTTGCTTAGGTGGTTTGAAATATGGATTTTTTGGTGCAAGGTTTTATCCAGGCCCTGCGATTATTGCTGGCGGGCGACAAAGAAGTATATTCCATTGCCTTCCTCACCCTAAAGGTATCGGGACTAGCCACCCTGGTGAGCCTGCTCCTGGGGGTGCCCATGGGCTTATATTTGGCCGTGTCCCGCTTCCGGGGGAGGGAGTTTTTAGTGGGTGGGGTAAATGCTGGCATGGGCCTGCCCCCGACGGTAGTGGGCCTGTGGGTGGCATTATTTTTTTGGCGCCGGGGGCCCTTGGGCTTTCTGGGCCTCATGTATACACCCACGGCTATGGTCATTGCCCAGACTATTATTGCCACCCCCCTGGTGGCCGGGCTCACCATGAGTGCCGTCCAACAGCTATCCCCCAAGCTGCGCCTGCAGATTTTGGCCCTGGGGGCCTCACCCCTACAGTTCTGGTGGCTAATTATCAAGGAAGTGCGCCTGGGTATATTGGCGGCCGTCATGGCCGGCTTTGGCCGGGTAATTGCTGAGGTTGGGGCCTCCATGGCGGTGGGGGGCAATGTCCGTTGGTATAGCCGAGTCCTCACCACTTCTATCGTGCTGGAGGTAAACAAAGGCAACTTTTCCTTGGCCCTGGCCCTGAGCTTCGTACTCCTTTTAATTACTTACAGTATTACCTATCTCTTGACGGTGCTCCAACAAAGGAGGCGGCAGGCATGACCTCGGTATTGGCAGTGAAAAATATAGTTGTGAAACGGGGCCGCCGCTTCCGCTTACAGGTAGATGAATTTGCCGTAGAGCCGGGAGAAGTAGTGGCCCTCATTGGCCCTAACGGTGCCGGTAAAAGCACCCTCCTCACAGTTTTGGCCTGTCTATCACTGCCGGATAAGGGAGAACTGTTCTTCCTAAGGGAAAAGGTTAGCAAAGGAAATGCCCTGGCGGTGCGTCGACAGTTGGCAGTAGTATTTCAGGAACCCCTTCTTTTGGATAGTTCGGTTCTGGAAAATGCTGCCCTGGGGCTGAAGCTGCGGGGACAAAAAACAGGGGCCAAGGACCGGGCCTACACCTGGCTGCAGCGTTTTGGTGTAGAACATTTGGCCACCCAGAATGCCCTTACCCTCTCCGGGGGTGAAGCCCAGCGGGTAAGCCTAGCCCGGGCCTTTGCCTTGGAGCCCAAGGTGCTTTTATTAGATGAACCCTTTGCTTCCATCGATGTTATTTCCCGTTCAACCCTGATAAAGGAATTTAAATCTGTCCTTAGCAGCACTAAAACTACCGCCATTTTGGTTACCCATGATTTCCAGGAGGTCTTGGCCCTGGCCAGCCGGGTGGTGATTTTGGATCAGGGTAGGATCCGGGCCCAAGGGACACCTCGAGGGATCGCTGCCCATGAAATCTGGGGGGGCCTGGCTGGTGCCCAAATACCCCCGATGCCCGGCAGCTAAATTTTCCCCACTTTACATTGTAAAATTTTGCTTGCTGAAAGGAGGAAAAAATAGGGAATGTGTCGAAATAATAATCGAAATAATAAAATCTTCGCTAATTTTATCTTGCTGTCTTAGAAGGACGTGTGGGGGTGCAGTTTTGACACATTCCACAAAGGAGTTACTGACCTTGTTTGATGCAATTTCCTTTTCCTCCTCCGGGACCTTGGAAGATTTATTTGCGGAACTGGTGGAAAAGGCGGTACGCTTGTTGGGAGCCGCAGGTGCTGCGATGATTTTACCCAAAGGAAATAAACAGCAGGCGGTGTTTATATGGGGATTTAGGGATATAAAAGCAGTACAGAGATATCTGAAAGGTGCAGGGGATCACTATCTCGTGCACCATTTTACTCCTAAATCAAGGGGCACACTCTATATAAAATGTGAACATGCCTTATTGCCTGAGGAACGTCGACTGGCCCTAATTCTGGGCCAGACCGTGGAAAAAATTGTCCGGCAAAGGAAGGTCGAGGGGGATCTGAAGAGGGCGGAAGAAGAAAAAGCCCTGATCTTGGATAGCCTGGCGGAACAATTGTTCTTTATCAATGGGAAACGGCGCATAAAGTGGGCCAATGCCAGTGCAGCATCTACAGTTGGTTTGACCCCCGACCAAATAGTAGGCAGGCGTTGTTATCGGGTACTGAAGGGGCACTGTGGATCATGTGGGGAATGTTTAGCCATCGAGGTCTTTAAAAGTGGTGAACCCCAACAAAAGGTAGTCATGTCTTCCCAAGGCCGGATTTTGAACATCCGTGCTTACCCTTTGAGATGTGAAGACGGGGCCTTTCGGGGTGTCTTAAACACCATCACCGATATTACCGGACGGGTACAGGCTGAAGAGGCTCTACGGATTTCGGAGGCCAAATATCGGGAAATTGTAGCTATGCTGCAGGAAGGGTTCTATGAAGCGGACTTATCGGGAACCATCACCTTATCCAATGATGCCGCCTGCAGGCTCTTGGGTTATGAATCCGGAGACTTGATGGGCAAAAACTTTCGCCATATTGTCAAAAACCCCTACACCGCCCTGCGGATCTTTCATGATGTTTATGTGACCGGCCAACCCCGGCAGGGAATCATCTTGGAGGTAAAGCATAGGGAGGGCAAACCACGTTTTGTGGAAATTTCAGTAACACCCTTAAAAGATAGCAATGGGAGGGTAACGAGCTTTTATGGCACCGCCCGGGATATTACCGAACGCAAGGAACACCTGGAAAGGTTGGAACACTTTGGTTGGCATGATGCCCTGACGGGACTGTACAATCGGGCCTGGTTTGAACACCAGCTGGAGGAAATAGATGATGATAGTTACCCTGTCACCCTAGTAATGGCCGATTTAGATGGCCTGCGGCTGATCAATGATATCCTGGGCCATGCCCATGGTGATGAATTACTGAGGGCCTGTGCCCGGGTTTTCCAAACATCCGTCCGGGCCAGTGATCAGGTGGCCCGGATAGGGGGGGACGAATTTGCAGCCATCTTAACTAGGTGTGATGAAGATATTGCGGAGATTGTGGTAAGGCGGATCCGCAAGGCCCTGGCAGATCATAATAGTAAAAACCCCCGGTTTCTCCTCAGCCTTTCCATCGGGGCTGCCACCTCCCATGGGGACTGTCCACTGCGGAAAACCTTTAAAGAAGCGGATAACCGTATGTTAAGCGACAAGCTGCTCCGCAGCCTCAAACAAAAAAACCAATTGATAAAGGTCCTGGCGGCAAGTTTGGCCGAGCGGGATTATACCACCAGGTTCCATGCAGAGCGCCTGGCCCAGCTGTGTCCCAAGCTGGGGCAGCGCCTTGGTTTGTCTAAAGGGGAACAGGATGACCTGGCCCTTCTGGCCCGAATCCATGACTTGGGGAAAGTGGGAATTCCCGATGATATACTGTTCAAGCAAGGCCCCCTTACTCCGGAGGAGCGGACTATTATGGAACAGCATGCCGAGAAGGGTTATCGCATTGCCAGTTCCTCCCCGGATTTGGTACACATCGCCCGCCTTGTCCTCTGTCACCATGAACGTTGGGATGGGCAAGGCTATCCCCTGGGCCTAAAGGGAGAAGAGATTCCCCTGGAATGTCGCATTTTAGCCCTGGCCGATGCCTATGATGCCATGACTTCGGACCGGTCCTACCGCAAGGCTATGTCCCCAAAAGAGGCCTTGGCGGTGATAAGGGAATGTGCGGGCAGCCAGTTCGATCCCCGGCTGGCGGAAGAGTTTATTGCCATGATAGAGGAAAATGAAGGGTAGCAGGACAGGGGGACCTTTCTCCCGTCCCGTTCCTTCCTTTGTTGGCCAGTTTCTTTGCCGCGTCTTCCACTATCCTTGCCGCCCGCTGAATAAGTAACACCCCAAACCGTCGGGCGGCAAGTCCAGAGTCAGACGCTTTGCAAAGAAACAAGGCCATCACCAGGACAAGGGGACCTTTCTCCTGTCCTGTCCATTCTAGCCGGCCGTGTAACACTTCACAACAGCCGGAGGCACGGCTAGGCATAAGTAAGCATATCCGGTAAAGCGATATTGCGGGGAGCGGCTAGGGGAACAGGCGACGGTTTCGTAGAACGGTGGGGCGAAGGATGGGGAGGTCCAAAGCCGCCCCCGGGGCCGGGACGCCCCATATAATTTTCAATCCCCCCTTGTATAAGCTAATAATATAGGGACAAACTAACAAGGAAGGAAAAATGTCCGAGATTATTAGGGTATATAGTAGAAGGGGGAGACAATATGAGCAATTTGGGACGCAATAAAATGGGATGGGCACTAATATTGGTGCTGTGCCTGGCTTTAAGTGTTGGCGGCTGTTTCCGGCGGGCTCCTAAGGAAGCAGAAGCCGATAAGGAAGCCGATGTGGTGGTCCTGGGCGGCGGCGGTGCCGGCCTGGCCGCGGCCACTGCAGCGGCCGAAAAGGGGGCCAGCGTAATTCTTATCGAAAAGGCAGCCTTCCTAGGGGGTAATACGGTCCTGGCCGGCGGGGCCTTTAATGCCGTAAATCCAGAGCTGCAGGAAAAGGAAGAGATTAAACCGGCCCAAAGAGCGGAATTGGAAGAGCTGTTGGAGGCGGATGAGGATGAATTCGGCGATTTTAAGGAAACCCTGTCCACATTAAAAGAACAGATCCAAGAATACCTTGACTCTGGCCAGACCACCCTCTTTGACAGTGTCGAGCTGCACATGATCCATACCTATTTGGGCGGCAAGCGAACAGATTTAGAGGGCAATGAGATCGCCAGTGATTTTGAACTCACCAAAACCCTCTGTACCAATGCCCCCCAGGCCAGGAAATGGCTGGAGGATCACGGGGTTGAATTTAGCGATAGAATTGATACTGTTATTGGGGCCTTGTGGCCGCGGACCAATAACGTGGTGGGAATGGGCAATGCCTATATTAAAGGTCTCACCGAAGCGGCGGAGGATAAAAATGTGGAAATAATGCTGGAGGTTAGGGGCCGGGAATTGATCGTGGATGATGGTAAGGTAGTAGGTGTCAGGGCGGAGGATGCCGATGGTAAGGAATTGACCATTAAAGCCAATAAAGGGGTAGTTATGGCCACCGGTGGTTTTGGCGCCAATCCAGAAATGCGCTCCAAATACAATACCTTCTGGGAGGATCTGCCCCGGGAGGCAAAAACCACCAATTCCCCCCACATTACCGGGGATGGTATTGTCATGGGCGAAAAAGCCGGGGCCAATCTTATCGGCATGGGTTTTATCCAGCTAATCCCGACCGCCCATCCGGAAACGGGAAGCCTATTTTCCGGTGTTTTTGGCAGTGCCGAAACCATGTTTTTTGTAAACAAAGAGGGAAGACGCTTCGTCAATGAATATTCCGAACGGGATATTTTATCCAAGGCGGCCTTGGAACAGGAGGATGGTCTGTTCTACATTATTGTCGATGAAAAGATTGCCGGTGACCAGGATCTAGAAACAATGGAGGAGCGGGGAGACATTTTCGTCGCCGATACTATAGAAAAATTGGCGGAAAAAATGGGTGTCCCCCCGGAGAACCTGGTTGATGAAGTAAAAAAATACAACAGCTATGTGGATAATCAACACGATCCCGACTTTGGCAAGGAAAGTCTGGCGGGCAAAGTAGCGACACCACCCTTTGTAGCTACCCCCCGCTCCCCCTCGGTCCACCACACCATGGGTGGGCTGCAAATTGATACCAAGGCCCGGGTTTTAGACAAAAACGGCCAACCCATCCCTGGTTTCTATGCCGCCGGAGAAGTGACCGGGGGCATCCATGCCGGCAATCGCCTGGGGGGCAATGCCCAGGCCGACATCTTTGTCTTTGGTAGAACCGCCGGCGAAAACGCGGCGGCGGGTCAATAGGAAGATAAATTGCCCCCAGCATGTAAAGCCCCTCCCTATAAACAGAGAGGGGCTTTTTAATGTGTGCCTGGCAGGGGCACAATCCAAGGGCTGAAAATCAAAAACCGCTCTAGATGTCATTGGGCCGCGGACCGGCAGGGCCGTCGGTCCCTACACACCCCCGGCGGTATGAACCTTTTCCCCTCCCCTTCTTGGCCCTAACCGTTATATTAAAGGAAATATCTAATCCAGGTTGAATATATACCATAGCAGTATCACCTAAAAAGGGAGTTGCCGTTGATAGTAGAGCATAGAAACCCATGCCTATATAAACCCACGGTGCAGGAAGCTGGAGCCGCCCCGGGGTGCCCGACGGTGCAAATGGGAAATTGGGGAGAGAAAAGGGCGAAGCAGAGCCCCGCCCAAAGGTCCTTCCCCCCCAACTTATAGGGCAAAAAGATGCCGGCCGATTTGGTTTATTACCGGACGGGTAAAGATCCAATAAGAAGTTGATTGGGCCGGATTATAGAAAAAGACAGCACCATCCGTTGGATCCCAACCAGCCATGGCGTCTTGGGCAGCATTGTAGGACTCTTGGCTGGGGGTCACCTGCCAGAAACGGTCATTCATGACCGGTTCAAATTCCCAAGGGGCAAAGAGGACCCCACTAATGGTATTGGGGAACCTGGGATCTCGAACCCTATTTAAGATGACGGCCCCTACCGCCACTTTACCGATATAAGGCTCACCCTCTGCTTCAGCCTGGATCATGCGGGCCAATAGGTCCAGCTCTTCCGAAGGTACATAGGAGTTGACGGGACTGGCCGGGGTGGTACTCCTCGTAAGGCTTGTCCCACCGGGAATGACGAGGTTTTCCCCTGCATAGATCTCCGTCCCCCAAAAGCCGTTGGCATCCTGGATGGCGGCTACAGTGGTGCCATAGGCAGCGGCAATGGTCCAAAGGGTTTCTCCCCATTGAACCTGGTGAACTCGGGAGGTATTAGTGGGAAGGGCAAGGACTTCGCCGGGATAAATAATGTTGCCATAAATCCCGTTGGCATCCTGCAAGGCACCGACTGTAGTACCATACCTTTGGGCAATAAGAAAGAGGGAATCACCTGCCTGGACCTGATATGTGGCGGAGGCCGCCGTCGGCATGGCCAAGGAACAGATTAGAAACAGAGCCAGTAAAATCGGAAGAATAATTTTCTTCTGGGCTGACATGCTCGCATTCTCCTTTCTGGTAATAAGGGGAAATATTTCTAACAAAACCAACAACCTGCGGTCGTTATTTAAGTTTACATGCAAAGGAGCCCTTTGTCAGCCTTCAGAACTAGGGGTAAAAACAGGGAAAAGGGGATAAGGTGATTTTAGATACAAGGGTAATACCTAGGGGTAGATATTTCCCCTTCTAGAGGAGATTTGAACCAGGTGGAAATAGTAGACAATATAAGCCGGTGTTTTCCCGGTTGATGTAGTAGGGATTTTTCCCAATAGGGAGCACCCGGCTAAAGAAAGGGAGGGTAAAAAATGCGCAGGGATATTAAGGGTGTAACTTTAGAGTGTGTACAGGGGAATATAGTAGAGCAGCCCGATATGGAGGCCATTGTCAATGCCGCCAATAAATGGCTGCGCCGGGGCGGAGGTGTAGCCGGCGCCATCCACAAGGCCGCCGGGCCCGGATTGGAAAAGGAGGCCGTACCTCTAGGGCCCATCAAGCCGGGGGAGGCAGTTTTGACCGGGGGGCATAACCTGCCTAACAAACATGTGATCCACTGCCTGGGGCCGGTATATGGGACGGATAAACCGGAAGCAGTCCTATTGGCCAACTGTTATCGCCATGCTCTTAAATTGGCTGAGGATGCAGGCCTGGAATCCGTGGCTTTTCCCGCCATCTCCACCGGTATTTTTGGCTATCCCAAGGAAGAAGCCACCCGGGTGGCCCTGGAGGCCGTGGCCGAAATCGCCCCCAGCCTCAAATCGGTGAAACACATTCGTTTTGTCCTTTTTAGTGCCGGGGATCTGAAGGTGTATGAGGATATTTTGGCCGGCTTGGATAACTAGGGGGACGGGCGACCACTGGTCGCCCCTACAAATTACCGCGAAATTACCAATTAAACCGTAGGGAACGGTGCCCTCACCGTTCCGTGCCCGCCCCCCAATTTCCAACCTCCAATGGCCCTAGGGAACAGTGCCCTACAAATTACCGCGTAATTTACCGGGTAAACCGGAACGGAACGACGGGGGCGTCGCACCCTACAAATTACCGTGTAATTTACCGGGTAAACCGGAACGGAACGACGAGGGCGTCGTTCCCCACAAATTACCGCGGAATTTACCGGGTAAACCGGAACGGAACGATGGGGGTGTCGCACCCTACAAATTACCGCGGAATTACCAATTAAACCGAAACGGAACGACGGGGGCGTCGCTCCCTACAAATTACCGCGAAATTTACCGGGTAAACCGGAACGGAACGACGGGGGCGTCGCTCCCTACAAATTATCGCGAAATTTACCGGGCAAACCGGAACGGAATGACGGGGCGTCGCTCCCTACAAATTACCGCGAAATTTACC
>JAAYTH010000086.1 GCA_012523785.1 Bacillota bacterium
ACAAGCCCCCCACAGCCCCCTCCACGGTTTTATTCTGGCTGATGGTGGGGGAAAGAGGGCGGCGTCCCACTGCCCTGCCGATAAAATAGGCCCCACTATCATTGGCCCAGGTTATCACAAAGACAAAGAGCAAATGAAAGGCGCTAAGGTTCCTTAATAAAAAAAGATAAGCCAAAGGTAAAACCGGGTACAAGACACCCATTGTTGTCCCGGCAATATTACTTATACAGCCCTCAATATTACCCTTGGCCATTTGTTGCAAAAATAAAGCCACAACCAGACCAGTAAGGACATGGGATATCAGGCCCATCCTGTTTACAAAAAACAGCCCTATCACTAAAACCGCCGCCAAAAATCCCAGAAGATTAGAACCTTTATGCCCCCTCTTGGACAAAAGGGTATAAAATTCAAGCTGGGCGACCAAAGCAACTATTAGTGCAGCGATGAAAAGAAACCAGCCCCCCGTCAGCACAGCAAATACAATGAGGGGAATACCCAATAGGGCACTGAGAACACGTAAGAATAGCACCTTAATCACCCAATTCCCTGGATAGTTGGCCAAACCTGCGTTCCCGGGAGCTGTAGGCAAGCAGGGCCCTATCGTACTCTTCTTTGCCGAAATCCGGCCAAAGAACAGGGGTAAAATAGAGTTCGGCATAGGCTAGCTGCCAGAGGAGGAAGTTGCTCAATCTGGCTTCTCCCCCGGTTCGAATGAGGAGGTCCGGATCCCCAAGTTCTGCCGTATACATGTGAGCGGCCACAATATCTTCATTTATGTTCCCCGGGTCTAGCTTTTTCTCCTGGACCAACAGGGCTATTTTTTGAACAGCATCTGTTATTTCCGCCCGCCCGCCATAGTTTATGGCAATATTCAAAAATAGACCCTTGTTGTTTTCTGTTTTGCGGGTGGCTTCTCCAATGGCATTTTGAGTCTTGTCCGGCAATTTATGTAAACGGCCCGAAAAACATAATTTTACATTATTACGCATGAGTTCGGGTAACTCCCTTTTTAGGTACACCTGGGGAAGGGCCATTAAAAAATCAACTTCTTCCCGGGGACGGCGCCAATTTTCAGTGGAAAAAGCATAGAGGGTCAGACCTTTAATACCATAAATACTGCTTGTGGTTACTACCTTTCTAATACTTTCCATGCCCTTTTTATGGCCCATGGTTCGGGGTAGACCCTTCCTTTGGGCCCAGCGTCCGTTGCCATCCATAATAATAGCAACATGCCGCGGCAGCTTTTCAGAATGCAATTTATCCTTTTTCTCCAGCGATCCCCCCACTTCCCCTCACCTCTTTGAATAACTCTGAAATACGGGATATGATATTAGCAAAAAACCCCTACAGAAGGGGGTATAATACCACCTATTAGGAGTAAATTATCCCTTCCTCCTGTATGCCCGCACCAGGGTCAAACCAACTCGCCCCTTCCCCAGGACCCTTTGTCGAACCACCCTTAAAACTCCAGCTTCCATATTGTGCCCCCCGGGGGGTTGGGCCACTTCCATCTCAGCAACATTCCAGCCCGACGCCAACAGGATTCGTCTGGCATCTTCCAGGACTCTGGCCATTACATCGGGAGGTCTGTTTTCCGGCAATCTTATACCTCCATAATTTCCTCTTCCTTAGTTGCCAATACCCCCTCCAGTTTCTCTATATATGTATCAGTAAGTTTTTGTATTCTTTCCTGTTCCCGATATTGCCTGTCCTGCGAAATGTCGCCGTTTCTTTCCATGTTTTTCAGCCGATCATTTGCTTCCCGGCGTAGGTTGCGGACAGCTATTTTGGCTTCTTCAGTCCTTTTACGGACGACTTTAGTTAATTCAACCCGACGTTCCTCCGTAAGTTGAGGAATTGCCAGCCGGATTACTGCCCCATCGGTAGCCGGTGTAAGGCCCAGATCCGACTTTAGAATGGCCCGCTCACACTCCGAAATGGAATTTTTGTCCCAGGGTTGAATGAGCAGTAGTCTGGGCTCAGGTGTAGAAATAGTAGCCAACTGATTGAGGGGGGTAGCCGTACCATAATAGTCTACCATTATCTTATCCAAAAGGGATGGCGAAGCCCGCCCCGCTCTAATAGAAGCCAGATCCCGTTTTAAAGCATCTACAGCCAGTTCCATCCTTTCTTCGGCCTCCCGGTATGTCTTGGCAACCATTGTCAATCCCCCTTCACATAGGTGCCTATTTTTTCACCCATTACCGCCTTTTTTATATTGCCAGGGGTAGTAATGCCAAAAACAATAATTGGTATTTTATTATCCATGCATAAGGAAGTAGCAGTGGCATCCATAACCCCCAGGCCCTGCCCCAGCATTTCCATGTAGGCCAATTCCTTAAACATTTTCGCATTGGGGTTCTCCAGCGGATCATCATCATAAACACCATCAACTTTTTTAGCCATCAAAATAACATCCGCCTCTATTTCCGCTGCCCTCAGGGCGGCGCAGGTGTCAGTGGAAAAATAAGGATTTCCTGTTCCGGCGGCAAATATTACCACCCGCCCTTTTTCCAGATGGCGCAGGGCCCGGCGGCGAATATATGGTTCGGCCACTTCCCGCATTTCGATGGCACTTTGCACCCTGGTATCAACACCCTGTTTCTCTAAACTATCCTGGAGGGCCAAGGAGTTAATTACTGTACCTAACATACCCATATAATCTGAAGTCGCCCGGTCCATTCCCATGCCTGTCCCTATAACTCCCCGCCAAATGTTGCCCGCCCCCACCACAATGGCCACCTCGACACCAATATCTGCTATCTCCTTAACTTCTTTGGCAATAGCCGTGATTATTTCCGGATCTATACCAAATCCCTTAGAACCAGCCAGGGCCTCACCACTTAATTTTAAAATAATCCTCTGATACTGGGCAGAAGTCATCCCCAATTAACCCCCAATCTCCCCCTCTTTTGCTTCGCCACCGGAAAAGAAAATCCTACCTGGAATAGTATTTTTAAAAAAGAGAACACCCGGTGTTCTCCTTTTCTTATGCCTCCTGGCCCAAGGCAAAACGCACGAAGCGCCGTATACTGATGTTTTCCCCAATGGTAGCAATCTGTTCTGATAGTAGTTCCTTGATAGTCATTTCCTGGTCTTTGATAAAAGGTTGTTCCAAAAGGCATTCTTCCTGATAAAATTTGTTTAGCCTTCCCTCCACAATTTTAGCCACGATCTTTTCTGGTTTCCCTTCGTTCAGTGCCTGCTGGCGCAATATCCCTCGTTCCCGTTCTATAATTTCAGCCGGGATTTCTTCAATGCTTACATAACTGGGATTGGCGGCAGCAATTTGCATTGCTATATCATGGGCAAAATCCTTAAATTGTTGATTTCGGGCCACAAAATCCGTCTCACAGTTCACTTCTACCAAAACACCAATTTTCCCACCGGTATGGATGTAAGCCTCAATAACACCTTCTCCAGTTGCCCGGCCAGCACGTTTAGAAGCCGCTGACAATCCCTTTTCCCGGAGATACTCCACAGCCCTCTGAAGATCACCTTTACACTCCACCAGGGCTTTTTTACAATCCATCATTCCGGCCCCGGTTTTAAGCCGTAATTCCTTCACTTGAGCAGCAGTAACCATCTGTAAGCCTCCTTTTCAACCCCATATATGTAAAGGGGTAAAGGTGTGGGGCGTGATAGCGTCCCTTCCCCTTACCCCCTACTCCTACTCTGCTTCAGCTAATTGCTCCCCTTGTTTTCCTTCCAGAACAGCATCGGCCAGCTTAGATGTTATTAGCCTGACAGCACGAATGGCATCATCATTTCCTGGAATAACATAGTCGATTTCATCTGGATCGCAATTAGTATCGACAATGGCAATAACGGGGATGTCAAGTTTCCTCGCCTCTGCCACTGCTATTCTCTCTTTCCTGGGATCAACCACATAGACAGCATCCGGCAGCCCCGGCATTTCTTTAATGCCGCCCAAAAACCGGTTAAGTTTTTCCTTTTCGGCCTGAAGTTTCATAACTTCTTTCTTGGGAAGAACTGTAAAGGTACCGTCTTCTTCCATTTCCTCTAGTTTCCGCAGATACTGGATTCTTTTCCTAATGGTCTTGTAGTTGGTCAATGTTCCCCCCAACCACCTATTATTGACATAAAACATGCCACAACGTTCTGCTTCCTCCAGCACCGTCTCTTGGGCCTGTTTCTTTGTTCCGACAAAAAGCAGGGTCCCCCCCTGCATGGCCAGTTCCCGGACAAAATTATAGGTTTCTTCCATTTTGCGCACTGTCTTTTGTAAATCGATAATGTAAATTCCATTGCGTTCCGTAAAAATATACTGGGCCATCTTGGGATTCCAACGACGGGTCTGGTGGCCAAAGTGAACACCAGATTCCAAAAGCTGTTTCATAGTTACAACAGCCATTTACCCTCACCTCCTCCCCCAGGGTTTTCGCCTCCGCCCTTTGCATCTTCCTACGGGAACCGGAACAGTTATGTTGCCGGCACCCCCCCGCAAGCAATTAAAGGGCGTGTGTATTAACACCAAAGTGTAGTATATCATAGTAGTACCGGAGAATCAATATTCTCCCAGCTCTTTTTCCATCTCCCCACTTCGGCCTAGCTGGAGCACCACTGGGATCCTTCCCCAATAGGTATCAATGCTCAGGGCCCGTCTTTCGGCCAATTCCTTTCCCAGCGACACCCGGACCATTTCCTGTGCCTGCTGTCCCAGGTCGTTGGCCAAGGCTCCCAACTCCATTCCTTCCAAAAGGCGATAAAGGGTTTTTTCCACCGTTTCTTGTAGGTAACCATCAAGTTGGGCTAGAGCAGATGATGGTAAAACAATGCTAACATCCGAAATTTTAATTTCTGCCGTCAAGTTCCCCCTTTGCATCTGATTTTTTACCAAGGCAGGAACCTGGGCCTTGACCCCAGCAACCACCCGGGGCAGTTCCCTTGCTGCTTGGGACTCTATCTGCTTTCCTATGTAGTCAGCCAATTCCTCTATTTCCAGACTTACAACCAAACCCCGGTTTGTGAAATAAAATACCGCCCCGGCCACCAGCAGGATACTAATTGTTATGCCAACAAAAATACCCTTAAAAAAAATGCCTGTCCCCTTCGGTTTCTTATCCACACACTTCACCCCCAGCTTATATTATGCCTGTTGGGCGGGATAATATAACCGGGGGGTAAATGAAATTATTTTCTGGCCCTTCTTGTTGGGTGTTGTTAAATAACTCCTTTTCTAATTCTCAAACCCCAGGTATTCCGTTTTATAGCCCTTCTCATTTAGATACTTATATATCCTTTGGGTGTGCTCCAGATCCCTGGTTTCCAGATCTAATTCAACCTCTGCAACACCTAACTCTATACCCATTTTCCCCCGGTGATGATAGATATTGACAATATTTGCACCCAATTCAGCCAAAACACCCAAGAGTTGGTGGAGTTGACCCGGCTTGTCTTCCAATTGGGTGTTGATCTTAATGCGCCGCCCGGCCTGCACCAAGCCCCGTTCTATAATCTGCGCCAGTGTATTCACATCTATATTGCCACCGCTTAAAATAACCACAAGATTTTTCCCCTGATAGGGCAGCTTCTCATTGAGGAGGGCGGCCAAAGGCACAGCCCCGGCCCCTTCGACAATCAGTTTTGCCCTTTCTGAAAGCATCAAAACAGCATTGGCAATTTCCTCCTCATTGACAGTAACAATACTATCAACATATCTTTGTACAATGTCGTAGGTGAGCCTCCCGGGTCTTTTTACCGCAATCCCATCGGCTAAGGTTTTAGCGGAATCAATGCTCATAATGGCCCCCTTAGACAAGGAGTATTTCATCGAAGCCGCCCCTTCAGCCTCAACACCAACAATTTCTATGGAAGGCTTTATTTCCTTTAATGCAACTGCTATCCCCGCGATTAACCCCCCACCTCCAACGGGGACAATCACCGCCTCTGCTTTGTTAAGCTGTTCAATAACTTCCAATCCAATGGTTCCTTGACCGCTAATTATGTGGGGATCATCAAAGGGATGCAAAAATATGGCCCCCCTCTCCGCCTGTAATTTTTGGGCCAGGGCGGCACATTCGTCAAATCCATTACCATACAGTTTAACCTCCGCACCGTAGCCTTTAGTTGCGACAACCTTGGCAATGGGAGCCGTTTCCGGCATAACAATTGTAGAATGAATGCCCGCCTTAGTTGCCGCCAAGGCCACACCTTGGGCGTGATTTCCGGCGGAAATAGCAATAACACCCTGTTCTTTTTCCAACTCCGTCAAATTATTTATCTTATTTAAAGCACCCCTGATCTTAAATGAACCTGTCCTCTGCAAGTTCTCCGCCTTCAAGTAGACCATATTGCCGCTCATTTCACTAAAGGTCCTGGAAAAAAACAAAGGTGTGCGATGGATGCTGCTATTCATGCGGGCAGCAGCTTCTTTAATGGACTCCACACAGATTTTCACTTTATCCCCCCCTTGCCAGAAGAGCAATTATTCCAAAGGGCCTTATACTTCATAAATACAAACCTCCACTTATGCACCACCTTAAGCAACAGCAGTACAGAAGGGACACATGCACAGAAAAAACCCGGCCTTTGCCGGATTTTTATCCCATCTAGGGGGAAGAAACAGCATCTTCTAACCGTTTCACATCAAAACCTATAACTACTTCCCCGCCAATTTCCGTAACCGGGACCCCCCGGTAGCCCTTAGCCATAAAATCCTTTCGGGCTTGGGGATCTGAGGATACATCAACTTCAATGTATTCTAGGCCTTGTTGGGAAAGAAACTCTTTCACCTTGTCGCAGTAGGGTCATGTGGGCATTGTATAAACCACCGGTTTTTCCTGCATGCCTGCACCTCTTTTCCTTAATCTACAAATTATTCTATGCCAATTGACCAGATAAGATTCCAGCAGGACTGCATTGGTCACCTAAAAAGCAGTGCTTCTTCCCCGGCCCCCGGTATCCAACCAAACTCCAATAACCCCTATATTTGATAGTATAGCGGGGGCATGTGTTTTATTGTTCTGCTGGTTCCCCTCCGCCGATGCCGTATGTCACCGCCCTTGTGGGGGTAATGGTTGAAATGGCATGCTTGTAGACCAGCATTTGTTTACCATCAGATTCTATCATTACGGTAAAATTGTCAAAACCCCTTAGGACTCCCTTCAGCTGAAAGCCGTTGATAAGGTAGAGGGTAACAAGTACGCTGTCCTTTCGTACCTGGTTCAAAAAAGTGTCCTGTAGATTAACCTTGCTCATTTGCCATCGCCTCCGGATAGTTTTTCCCTATGCTAAACCATATTCGCCACTTGGTCCAATTTTCCTTTCGCAAATCCCGTAATATCTTCCAGGAGCTCCTTTTTCTTATCTTTGGCAACAGAAAACCAAGAAATCCTTTTATCACGACGAAACCAGGTCAGCTGCCGTTTGGCAAAACGCCGGGTATCCCGCTGAAGTATCGCCACCGCCTCCGGAAGGCTGGCCTCCCCCTTTATGTAGGGAATGATCTCCTTATAACCCAGTCCCTGCATAGAATTGAGGGTGGGGGAATAACCCTTTTGCAATAGATCCCGCACTTCATCTACCAGCCCCTTGGCCACCATTTCTTCCACCCGCCTGTTGATCTTTTCATAGAGAAGAACCCGCTCCATATTAAGTCCAATCAGGCAAAGGTAATAAGGACTTTCCTTCTCCTGCTCACTTTCCCACTGGGAAAGGGGGCGGCCGGTGAATTCATATACCTCCAGGGCCCGGATAACCCGTCTTAAATCATTGGGATGAAGCCTTTGGGCAGTTATCGGATCTACCAAATTCAATTTGTCTATAAGATACCCGCCGCCCCTTTCTTCCCCCAGACGCCGCATCCGGCGGCGGAACTCCCAGTTTACGGCTGTACTGCTAAAGTTATAATTATCAATGACGGCATTGACATAAAAGCCTGTGCCCCCGGCCAAAATCGGGAGTCTTTTCCCTTCCCAGATTTCTTTAATAGCCCTTTGGGCCAGCCTCTGGTAATCGGCAACACTGAACTCCTCATCCGGGTATATTATATCCAGTAGGTGATGGGGTACTCCTTCCCTCTCGGCCAAAGTTGGTTTTGCGGTGCCAATATCCATATAACGGTAGACCTGACGGGAATCTGCGGAAATTATTTCTCCCCGCAGTCGGTGGGCTAATTCGATGGCCATCTCAGTTTTACCCACTGCAGTAGGCCCAACAATGACTAGTAGTGGAATTTTCATGACTTCCCCCTTCCCCAAGGTTATCTTAACATTAATAGCCTGTACTCATTTTTATAGTACTCCCAACCCGAAAAAGCAATTTGTTATCAGCTAAAAGATCCGGTCTTTAATCCAAAATAAACCCCCTATTGCCTGCGTTTGAACCTTTTTTCCAATTCCCCGGCAGATATGTGAATCACCGTTGGCCGTCCGTGGGGGCAGGTGAAGGGGTTTTTAGTGTGGCCCAATTGGGCCATCAGGGCAACCATTTCCTCCTGGCCCAATCTTTTACCCGCCTTTATAGCACTATGACAAGAAAGAACTATAATAATTGCTTCCCGCAGTTCATCCAGGGGTCTCTTGTCCCCACCCTCCTCCAGCTCTCCCAACACCTGGAACAAGATGTCCTTCTCCTTCCCCGGGGGTATAATAGTAGGCATTGAGTGGACAATTAGGCCCCGGGGGCCAAACTCAGCGATTCTAAACCCCAAACTCCTTAAAACGGGCAGGTTTTGCCCTAGCATTTCCCATTCATTGGGGGACAATTCCAAAGTCAGGGGAACCAACAAATTCTGGCTATCCTGACCCCCTTTGTCTCCCTTTATACGCCGCAGATCCTCAAAAAGGATCCTCTCATGGGCAGCATGCTGATCCAGAAGAAATAGACCCGCCTCTCCCTGGGCGATTATATAACTGTTATAGACCTGGCCTAGGGGTTTTAGGTCGGGAAAGGTGGGATTAGGTTCCCTATCTTCCAGACTAGCCGCCACATCAGCTGGCAGATATTCCCCCTCCCCTTTCCGGGGGGTAAAGGTAGCCACCGGGGGAAATATTCCCGGGGAACTTTCCCTGACCTTCCCTTTAGGTCCTGAACCTTGGAGGGGCTTTAGCACCGGCTTAATCCCGGCAGTGGGGGCCGGCGGCCTAGTACGGGGGGAAAACTTGGGCTCCATACCCGGAATCAAATTATGGCGGCCCAGGGTATCCGCCACACTAAAATGCAGGGCCCGTCTGATATCTCTCTCTTGGGAGAACCGGACCTCCAGCTTAGTAGGATGGACATTGACATCAATTTCCTCCGGATCTATTTCTAAATTCAAAAAAACAACGGGATAGCGATTTGTCATCAATAGCCTATGGTAACCACTTTCTACTCCCCCCACGAGGGTAGGATTCCTGACATAGCGATTATTGACCATAAAATATTGTAGAGAACGGTTGGATCGGGTTAGGGTCGGCCTCCCGATAAAACCGGAAATATTAACTATTTCACTCCTGGCCTCCAGGGGCACCAGTTCCCCATGGACCTCCCGGCCAAAAATTGTGGCGATGACATCGCCCAGCCCCCCCCTACCAGTGGTGGTGAAAACAGTCCGACTGTCCCGGGTAAGGTTAAAGGAAACCTCTGAGTGGGACAAGGCAAGGCGAATAACAGCCTCTACAATATGAGAGGCCTCCGTTCGGGGACTTTTTAGATATTTTTTTCGGGCCGGGGTGTTGAAAAAAAGATCCCGTACGGTTATGAGAGTGCCCGTCGGGGCGCCACGGGTTTCCACCATTGGGCTTCCTCCCCCGTCAACCTTTATTAAAGTACCCGCCACGGCATCGGCGGGGGAGGTCAAAATCTCCAGGCGGGCAACTGCAGCAATGCTGGTCAGGGCCTCGCCGCGAAAGCCTAAGGAGTGAATAGCAGATAGATCAGCTGCAGAGCTGATCTTGCTGGTAGCATGGCGGTGCAGGGCCAGGAGGGCTTCTTCCTGTGTCATCCCATAGCCATTGTCCCTTACCCGGATCAATTCCAGGCCATTACCCTTAAAAGCAACATCTATATGGCTGGCACCAGCATCGATGGAGTTCTCCACCAACTCCTTGACCACGGCTGCAGGTCGTTCGATAACCTCTCCGGCCGCAATCAAGTTGGCAACCTCCCTGGCGAGTATTGCAATCCTGGACATAGTAGAAATCCCTCCCGGGGCATTATTTCCCCTTTAGTAGTTCCTGGAGGCTATGAATTTTATTTAGGGCCTCCAGGGGGGTCATCTGTAAAGGTTTTAGCCGGTACAATTCTTCCAAAACCCGCCTTTCCAGGTTGGAGAAAAGATCCAGCTGAATGGTTTTTTCCGATACAGTACCGGCTGTCTCATCCTGGGCCTTCTCTTTCTTTTCCCCCTCCAATTGGGCCAGTAAATCCTCGGCCCGGCCTATTACATCCTCCGGCAGCCGGGCCAAGCGGGCAACATGGATGCCGTAACTCCGATCACTGCCGCCAGGTACTACCTTGCGTAAAAAAATTATATCCTTACCCCGCTCTTCCACTGCAATGGTATAGTTTTTGGCGGCTGAATAGTCTTGGGCCAAGGCCGTCAATTCATGATAATGGGTTGCAAAAAGGGTTTTGGCGCCCACCCTTTCCAATATGTACTCAGCCACCGCCCGGGCAATACTGAGGCCATCATAGGTGGAAGTCCCCCGCCCAATTTCATCCAGTATAAGGAGGCTTTTGCTGGTGGCATTGCGGAGGATATTACCCACTTCATTCATTTCCACCATAAAGGTGCTCTGCCCGGAAGCCAGATCATCGGCGGCACCCACCCGGGTGAAAATCCGATCCACCACCCCGAGCTCCGCCGCCTTGGCCGGCACAAAACTTCCCATTTGGGCCAGCAAAACAATCAGGGCTACTTGCCGGATATAGGTTGACTTACCGGCCATGTTGGGGCCAGTAATAAGAAGAAGCTGATTGTTGTTTTGATCCAGCCCTGTGTCATTGGGGATGAAGGTAGAATCTGCCATCATCACTTCCACCACCGGATGGCGGCCGGCCTCTATTTTAATGCCGTCCCCCAGGGTCAGGACCGGCTTTGAGTAGCGATTGTATATGGCAGTTGTGGCCAGGGACAGCAGGGAATCAATTTCCCCAATTATTTTGGCCGCCCCTTGCACCCTTTCTATTTCAGTGGCGATATGCCGCCTCAGCTCTAAGAATACCTGGTACTCAAGTTCAATACACCTTTCCTGGGCTCCTGTTATTTCCACTTCCCACTCCTTTAATTCCGGGGTGATAAAACGTTCGGCATTGACCAAGGTCTGTTTGCGAACATAGTTTGGGGGCACCGCATCTAGATTGCTCTTTGTAACTTCCAGATAATAACCGAAGACCTTGTTATAACCAATTTTGAGGCTCTTAATGCCCGTACGTTCCCTTTCTGCACCTTCCAATTCTGCCAACCATTCTCGCCCCTTGCGGGTTAAATTTCGCAGCCGATCTATTTCCTCATGATAGCCGGTCTTTATTAAATTTCCTTCCCGCAGCCCCGCCGGTGGATCGGGATGGAGGGCCCCTTCTAAAAAAGTAGAAAGATCAGAGCAGGTATCGAGGCTATCCCTCAAATGCATCAATCTATCCGCCGTCACTTCCGCAAGGCTCTCCTTAATCTTAGGCAGCTGGATTAAGGACCTTTGGAGGGCCAAAAGATCCCGGGCCGTTGCTGTTTGGTACACCACCTTACCCAACAGCCGTTCCAGATCATATATTTCCTTCAGGATATCGGGAAGTAGGGTGCGAAGGACACTGTCCCCAACCAGGTTTTCCACTGCATCGAGCCGGGCTAGAATCCGTTCCCTATTGAGCAGGGGTTGTTCGACCCACTTCCGCAAGGTCCTTCCCCCCATGGCGGTATAGGTATGATCCAAAACCCCCAAAAGAGTAGCCCCCCTATTGTCACCCCGTACACTTTTGGTCAGTTCCAGGTTGCGCCTCGTATCCCCATCAATAACCATATAATCACTGACTCTATAGGCCTTTAGGCCCTGGACATGAAGTAAATCAACCCTCTGGGTTTCCTGTAAATAGCCGATTATGGCAGCGGCGGCACAAGCACCCGCCTGAAATTCTTCTCCTCCCGGAAAGTGCACCTCACCCAATTTCTGGGCCAATAAGGAAAGACTCTTTTCCAGGGAATAGTCCTCCCCTAGGGGAGAAGGCAAAACCGGAAATAATTGCTGCATGTCACCGAGAATTTGTTTTAGCTCTGTATCTTCCCGGGGATAGAGGCACTCCGAGGGCTGTAGCCGGATCATTTCACTGTGCAGGCCTGTAACCTTATCCGGGCCGTTAAAACCCGTGGCCCGAAATTCTCCGGTCCCGGCATCTATTACTGCCAACCCCAGGGACCCCCCATAGCGGGTTACGGCTGCCAGGTAGTTGTTTTTCTTCTCTTCCAGGGCCGAAGGATCAAGGAAGGTCCCCGGTGTTATAACCCTAACTACTTCCCGGCGCACTAAACCACTTGTTGCCTTTGGATCCCCGATCTGTTCGCAAATTGCAACCTTGTGCCCCTTTTTTAAAAGACTGGCAATATAACCATCGACGGCATGGTAGGGAACACCACACATGGGTATCCTTTCACCCTTGCCCACACCCCTGCCGGTCAAGGTTATTTCCAAATCCCGGGCGGCAATCTCCGCATCGGCAAAAAACATTTCATAAAAATCCCCCAGGCGAAAGAGGAGGATTTTATCTTCATGCTCTGCTTTAATCCGTTTATACTGGGCTACCATGGGGGTATCTGTCATTCATATCCCTCTTCTTCTTTGTACTACTTTTTATTATAGCATATGGATCCCCAGAAAAAAAGGAAGAACCAGGCAGCCCCAGTCCTTCTTCAACCACACTTTGTTAAATTAATTCCCCATACAAGTTCCAGGTTTGGGGCCGGGTGATTCTTACTGTCACCAATTCCCCCTTGAGTTCCTCGCCCCCGGCAAATAGAACCAACTTATTGGTCCGGGTCCGGCCGGTGAGGATCTCTTTCCTTCTTTTGCTGCTACCTTCCACCAGAACCTCCAGCTCCTGCCCCCGTAGTTTTTCATTTATATCCCGGCTGATACGGTCCTGAAGGGCCATTAGCCTATTTAAGCGCTCTTTTTTTACCCCCAAAGGGACCTGCTCCGGCATATCTGCCGCCGGAGTACCACTGCGGGGTGAAAAGAGAAAGGTAAAAGCATTATCAAATCTCACCCGACGGACCATATCTAGAGTATCAGCAAAATCTGCTTCGGTTTCCCCGGGAAAACCGACGATAATATCGGTGCTGATGCTGTTGGCCGGGACTAGTTTCCGTACCTTCTCTATCAACCGCAAATAACCCTCCCGCGTGTAACCCCGGTTCATCTTCTTCAATATTAGGTTGCTCCCCGCCTGGAGGGGGAGATGAAAATGCTCACAAACCTTGTCACAATCCCGCACAGCTTCAATTATATCTGTGGAAAAATCCCGGGGATGGGATGTGGTGTAGCGGAGGCGCCGGAGCCCGTCCACAGAATTGACATCCCGGAGGAGCTGGGCAAAGGTAAATCCTTCCCCCAGATCCCGGCCATAAGTGTTGACATTCTGGCCCAGCAGGGTGATTTCCCCATAACCTTGCCGGACTAACCGTCGGACCTCATTAATAATATCCCCGGGGCGGCGGCTCAGTTCCCGGCCCCGGACATAGGGGACAATGCAATAAGAACAATAATTTGTACAGCCATGGGTAATTGTGACATAGGCCGATACCCCCCCCGACCTTAGGGATGGTAGTTCGGGTATTCCCCGGGCCTCTTCCCAAAGCTGTACAACTGGTTTCCGGGCAGTGGTGGCCTCCTTGAGAATTTCCGGCAGCTCTTGAATATTGTGGGTGCCAAAGACAAAATCCACATGGGGTACAGTGGACAGGACCCGCTCCCGATCTTTTTGGGCCATACACCCCCCGACACCAATTAGTAGATCTGGGTTTTTTCTCTTCAATCGCTTCAAGGCATTAAGGCGTCCATAGGCCTTCCTCTCTGCTGTTTCCCGCACACAGCAGGTATTGAAAATAATCAGATCAGCCGTCCTTTCGCTTTGCGCCCCTTCATAGCCCAGGGCAGTGAGAATTCCGGCTATGGTCTCACTATCCCGCTCATTCATCTGACAACCGTAGGTGCGTATATAGTACTTTTTTCCCTTATAAGGTTTATCCTGGATATGCATAAGGTGCAATTAGCTCCTTCCCTCTTCCCTTGCCCCGGGAGCAGCCTTTTTCTCCCTAAAACTATTATTTCCCTGCCCACAGCGTCTATATTAAACCATATCATTGCTCTTTTTGCAATACTCACCACTGCCGGATATATTGTTATGGCTAGACCGATAATCAGCCCTAAGCCAAGTGTGGGACACGGAGCATTTCCTTTTGCATACCCGGCCCGGTGCTAGGTCCAGCACCTAAGACCCCTTTCTTTCTAATCGGTTTATTTGCTCTTGCAGCGCAATTATACGTAGGTTCTTTTCCATCAACCGTAGGGCATAACCGCGATTACCCCGTCGCAACCGTTGGTTAGTACGTTCCAATATTTCCCTTTGCCTTTGTTTCTCATTTTCCAATGTCTCCAGGATATTCATAAGTACTCGACGGCTAAAACGTAAATGCTGTACTTTATCTTCCAGTTCCCGGACCCGCAGGTGAAGATTTTCTATTTCCAAGTGGCGCTGACAGGTAAACATATTAACATCACCCCGCCTATTATGGCAATTTTCCCTATCATAGGTATGCCACCAAGCTGCAATAATATGCCCATAATCACTATCCCTACCACCACCGGGCCATAAAAAAGCGTGGGAGGCAATCCCACGCCAATTTTATAACTTATTAAATCCGATTCCTAGCTCAATAGGGAAATGAGTACCCCCGCCGCAATGGCTGAACCAATTACACCGGCAACATTGGGCCCCATGGCATGCATGAGGAGGAAGTTTCTGGGGTTGGCCTTTTGCCCCACCACCTGGCTGACCCGGGCTGCCATGGGCACGGCAGATACCCCGGCAGAGCCAATGAGGGGGTTGACCTTACCTCCCGTCAACTTGCACATTATCTTACCCAAGATTACACCTGCTGCAGTGCCAACGGCAAAGGCTGCCAGACCTAAGACCACCACAAAGATGGTCTGCCAGGTGAGGAAGGTTTCCGCCCGGGTTGAAGCACCAACGGTCACACCCAGGAAAATAGTGATGATATTGATGAGTTCATTCTGGGTCGTTTGATTGAGACGTTCCACTACACCGGACTCCCGAAAGAGGTTTCCCAGCATAAGGGAGCCCAAGAGGGGTGTTGCGGAGGGGAGAAAGAGACCCATGAGGATTGTAACCAAGATGGGGAATAAGATCTTTTGGGTCTTACTCACCGGCCGCAGCTGTTCCATGACGATTTCCCGCTCTTCTTTGGTGGTCAGGGCCATCATGATGGGAGGCTGGATGATGGGTACCAGGGCCATATAGGAATAGGCGGCTATGGCAATGGGTCCCAATAGCTCCGGGGCCAATATTGTAGCTGTAAATATGGCCGTCGGCCCATCGGCCCCTCCGATAATACCAATGGCTCCGGCCTGGGCCGGGGTAAAGCCAAGGAGGATAGCACCCAAAAGGGTAGTAAAAATCCCGAACTGGGCGGCTGCACCCAACAAAAAGGTCTTGGGGTTAGCCAACAAGGGGCCAAAATCTGTCATGGCCCCCACACCCATGAAGATGAGGGGAGGGTAAATACCTAATTGTACACCTTGGTAAAGGTAATAGAGAAGTCCCCCTGGTGCATCCCCCAGAGGGCCGTCCATGAGGCCCGCCAAGGGTATGTTAGTAAGGACCACACCAAAGGCAATTGGTAATAAGAGCAAAGGCTCATATTTTTTAACGATGGCAAGATAAAGCAGCACACAACCGATAAATATCATAACTGCCTGCTGCCAGGTTAGGCTGAGAAAACCCATTGACTGTGTAAACTCCAGTAAAGCTTTTGTTAGCATACCTCTGCCCCCTTAACCGAGGACTGCCAAGAGATCCCCTGAATTTACCGCTGCGCCCTTGGCTATGGCAATTTCTTTTACAGTGCCGTCTTCTGGTGCTGTTATTTCGTTTTCCATCTTCATGGCTTCCAGGATCATCAGTACATCTCCGGCGCTGACGGAGTCACCCGGATTTACCCTGATGTCCAAAATAGTCCCGGGCATGGGGGCTTCCACCTTAACCCCATCGGCGGCTAGCGGTGCAGCTGCAGGAGCCGGGGCCGGGGCGGCAGCAGGTTTGGCTGCAGCCGGAGCCTCCTCTTTTACCGGGGCTGGAGGGGCAACTGGGGCCGGGGCGGCCGGAGCCGGTGCAGTCGAAATGGTTCCCCCCGATCCTAATTCTTCTACTTCAACTTCATAAGAAGTGCCATTTACTACGACACGAAACTTTTTCATCTTTTAGCCTCCTTTGATCTTTTGCACAGTTTATAATGTATCAGCCCATTTGGCGTAAATTCATCTGTTCTTGCCTCCCGGCCATGTTCCATATGGATGCGGGCAGCGGGATTTGCCTGCGCACAACTTTAATCTTGGCCCCTACTATGGGGGCGGCGGTGTCCAAATAGGCGGCTAGGCCTGCGGTGATGGCGGCTATTACTTCGGCCGGTACTTCATCGGTTTCCGGCTCTGGGGCTGGTTGGGCAGCAACAGCCAGTGCTGGTTCTGGAGGAGCAGTCTCCTCCTTTTTCTTTTCCCCAAAGAGGCGGTGCATAAATTCCATTAGGTAGGTCAGGCCTATTAGACTTGCAAAGACTACTCCCATACCGATGACCATAATCTGGATTCCAAGTGTGAAGTCGTTCATTTTCTCCCCCCTTACTTAAATTTATTGGGATTTAAACTGGTATGTTGCCGTGTTTTTTGGCAGGACGGGTTTCCCTTTTGCTAATGAGCATCTCTAAGGCGGAGATTAAACGCACCCTAGTTTCTGCAGGGTCAATTACGTCGTCCACGTAACCCCGGCTGGCGGCCACGTAAGGGTTGGCGAAGCTGTCCCTGTACTGGGCTATTTTTTCATCCCGTACTTGTTGGGGATCAGAGCTGTCGCTGATTTCCCGCCGGAAGATGATGTTGGCTGCTCCTTCGGGACCCATGACGGCGATTTCGGCATTGGGCCAAGCAAATACTTGGTCGGCACCCATATCCCGGCTACACATGGCCAGGTAGGCGCCCCCATAGGATTTTCTTAAGATGAGGGTGATCTTGGGTACGGTGGCTTCCGGGTAGGCATAAAGCATCTTGGCCCCATGGCGGATTATGCCCCCATATTCCTGTTCTGTCCCAGGCAAAAATCCAGGGACATCAACCAAGGTCACCAGGGGTATGTTAAAGGCATCACAGACCCGGATGAATCGGGCCGCCTTATCCGAGGCGTTGATGTCTAGGCAGCCGGCCAGGATGCGGGGCTGGTTGGCTACTATGCCTACTGTCCTGCCGTTGAGGCGGGCATAGCCAACTACTATGTTCTGGGCATAGTAGGGGTGTACTTCTAAAA